>NZ_LOTA01000011.1:0-100303 GCF_001521935.1 Burkholderia sp. RF7-non_BP4
GGGCCGTTTGCGTCGCACGACGCGCCGATTCCGCCCGCGATGCCGGACTGGTCGCCCGTGCGCGAGTACGGCGGCTACGGCGGCTGGGGCGCGACGCAGCGCAACGGCGCACCGCTGCAACGGGCGGCGGCCGCCGCGATGTGCGGCTGCGCGAATGCGTGCAACGTGCACCAGCATGCGCATGCGAGCGCGTGGGGCAGCGCATTGCCGACGTCGGACGCGAAGGGCTTCTGGGGCGCGTTCGGCTGTTCGTGCTGGGCGGTCTGACATGTCGACGACAACCGGCCGGTACAGCCCCGGGTGGATCCGGGTTCTGCTTGCGCAGCCGTGGGTCGGTCCACTGGTACGACTTGCACTCGTCTCCGCGTTTCTGATCGGTGGGATCAACAAGGCGATGCATTTCGACGAAGCGGTGGCCGAACAGGCGCATTTCGGCCTGCAGCCGGCCGCGCTGTGGGCTGCGCTGGCGGTTGTGGTCGAGATCGCCGGTTCGCTCTGCGTGGTGTTTCGCCGCTTCACGTGGCTCGGCGCTGGCAGTCTCGGCATGCTGACGCTCGTCGCGATGGTCGTGGCGAACGATTTCTGGAACCACACGGGCGCGGCGCATTTCATGGCGCTCAACAGCTTCTTCGAGCACCTTGGGCTGATTGCCGCGCTGGTCCTCGTCACGATGCTCGGCGACGCCCGACGTGCGGAAGGGGACGGTCGCGCCTGAACGCCAGCGCGGCATGGCGCATCATGAAGGTCGTTCGATCATGGCGCCCGTTCGCGGCGCCATGACTTTCACTGAAGATCGCGCTGGGCTTCGTCGTCGCCCGCCCCTGCGACCGGGGCGACGACGGCCCTGCTATTTCACCGGCGTGAGGACGGGGGCGCCCGTGTTCTTGATCAGGAATACGACGAATTTCGCCGGCTTCGAGTTGCTGGCGTTTCGTCCGACCGTGTGCACGTCTTCCGGGCCTTCGTGGAACGTGTCGCCGGCGTGGAGCGTGACCGTCTTGCCGCCGTTCAGGCCCATCACGATGCTGCCGTCGAGCACATAGACGAATGCGTGTGCGTCGTGGCGATGGACGGGGTCGACGCTGCCGGGCGGATAATCCACGACGATCATCTCGACTTCCTTGCCCGGATACTCGGGTAACGGTTCCGTCGTCAGTTGCGTGACCTTGGCTTGCGGTGCGGCGACGACCGGCTGAACGGGCATCAGCAGCGACAACGCAAGCGGTGCAAGTGCGAGCACGATGCGTTTCATGTCGTTACTCCAGGTTGGCCTTGTCGAGCCCGAACATCTTGTCGAACGAGCCGGGCACGATGCGGAACGCGACGTTCAGCCTGTTCCAGCAGTTGATCGCACCCACGAGGACGGTGAGATCCGACAGTTCCTTCTCGGAATAATGGGCGCGCACGCGTTCGTAGAGATCGTCCGGCACGCCATGCGACGAGAGATGCGTCAGCGCCTCGGTCCATTCGAGCGCGGCGCGCTCGCGCGGCGAAAACAGCGGCGACTCGCGCCAGATCGCGACGTGATGCACGCGCAGTTCGCGCTCGCCGTGGATCTTCGCCATCTTGATGTGCATGTCGACGCAGAACGCGCAGTCGTTGAGCTGCGACGCGCGAATCTCGACGAGCTCGCGGACCGGAACCTCGATCGTTGTCTTCTGAAGCAGCCCGTCGAGTTCGACGAGTTTCCTGGTCAGTTCCGGCGATTGCTGAAAATAATTGATACGTTGCGTCATGATCCGTTCTCCTGATTGGTTGAGGCGGCACGAGTGGCCGTGCGCATGACGATGCATCGCACGACCTGCCTGGCAACCATCGTAATCACGGGTCCCTCAGGCCGGTAGAACCGGGAACGTGCGCACTCTGTTGCCGCGTCGGCACCAATCACGCCGACACGGTGACGACACTGCAGATTCCCTGCCGCACCATCTTCGAATAGGGGCACAGGCGCTCCGTGTCGCGAACGAGTTGCTCCGCGACCTGCCGGTCCACGCCCGGCATGCGGATGGTGATGTTGGCCGTCAGTGCATAGCCGCCGTCGACCGGATCGCGACCGAATGCCACTTCGACAGCGACGGTCGTTTCCCGGATGTCGATCCGATCGCGTTGCGCGAGCAGGCTCAGTGCGCCGTGAAAGCACGCGGCGTAGCTGGCCGCGAACAGTTGCTCGGGATTGGTCCCGTTGCCGGGGCCGCCGAACGCATCGGGCAGGCGCAGGTCGACGGTGAGACTTCCGTCGTCGGAGCGCGCGACGCCGGATGCGCGGCCATGTCCCGTCTCGCCGCCGGACACGGTGACGATCGTCGTATAGAGAGGCTGAAAATCGCGGCCCCGATACCGATCGAGGAGGGAAAGCGGAGGGGCCTGGAGCTTCTTGTCGTCCATGATGCATGCTTGAATTCGGCGCGGCTTCGATTCCCGGCCGTTCATGTGTCGAAGTGTGTTGCCACGACGAAAGACGCTTTCATGCTAGAGGAGCGCCAATGACGGCGGTATGGCCGTCCCGGGCGATTCAATGTTGCCCTCCGGACACCAATCGGGACCGGGACACGACGCCAGACGGTTGCGATTCCGCGCCGCGCGTCAGCGGCCCAGGCACGCGCGCAGCGTTTGGGCGTGACGTTGCGCTTCGTTGGCGTTGGCGATGTTCGCGAACCCGATGATCAGGCCGCGTGGCGTTTGCTGCGTGTGGCTGTTCGTGTACCAGATCGACAGCGGCAGGACCGCGAGCCCGGCTTCGCGGGCGCGCGCGGCGACGGCGACGTCGTCGACCGGCCCGTCGGGCCCCGCCGCGAACCGCACCGCGAACTGGATGCCGCCAGGCGGCAGGTCGACGATCAGCCGCTCGCCGAACGTCTGCCGTAATGCGTGCACGATCAGCGTGCGGCGCTCGCCGTACAGCGTGCGCATGCGCTTCAGGTGCCGGGCGAAGTGGCCCTGTTCGATGAAATCGGCCAAGGCCGCCTGCAGGAGGGGCGGCGAGCCGGCGTTCATGCTGCAGGCCACGCGTTCGACGCGCTCCACCGCACGCTCCGGCACGACCGCGTACGCGAGCCGCAAGCCGGGATACATCGCCTTGCTGAAGGTACTGCAATAGATCACGTGATCGCGCCGGTCGAGACTCTTCAGCGCCTGCAGCGGGCGGCCCAGATAGCGGAACTCGCTGTCGTAGTCGTCCTCGACGATCCACCCCGACGTCTTTTCGGCCCAGTCCAGCAGCGCGATGCGGCGGGACAGCGACAGCGTATGCCCGAGCGGGCTCTGATGCGACGGCGTCACGAGCGCGAAGCGCGCGTGCGCGTCCAGTTGCAGGCCGCACTCGACGTCGATTCCCTCGGCATCCACCGGCACCGGAACGAGTTGCACGCCGGTCTCGGACAGGAAACTGCGTGCGAGCAGATAGCCGGGGTCCTCGAACCAGACGCGGTCGTTCGGGCGCGCCAGGCTGCGCAGCACGAGTTCCAGCGTGGCGCGGTAGCCGCTGGTGATGAACACCTGTTCGGGCACGCAGGTGACGCCGCGTGACAGCCCCAGATAGGTGGCGATGTGTTCGCGCAGCGGCCGGTAACCGGCCGGATTCGGGTAGCCCAGCAGCGCGCGATCGCCGCTGCGCGCTCGCAGCGACACGAGGCGGTGCCAGACCTTGCGCGGGAAGGCGTCGAGGGCAGGGACCCCGGGCTGCAACGGGCGCGGCTCGCCGCTCATCGCGACGGCGATCGGTTGCGCGCGCCGCGGCGGCGGGCTGTCGCGCGACGCGCCCGGCGCCTGAAGCACGCCGGCGTTGTCGACGGGCGCTGCCGATTCGTCGTCACGCGCGGGCGTCGCCCGCGGCAGCGATTTCGGCAGGGACGGCGAGACGAACGTGCCTGCCGCGCCGCGCATTTGCAGATATCCCTCGTCGACCAGGATCGTGTAAGCCTGCTCGACGGTGCCGCGCGCCGTGTTCAATTGCGTCGCCAGACCGCGCAGCGCCGGCACGCGATCGCCCGGACGCAAGTGGCCCGCGGCGATCGCGGTTCTGAACCGCTCGCAGATCTGCAGATAGATCGGCAACTGATGCTGCCGGTCGATTTCGATGGTCAGCGTGGAAGGTTGCGTAGACATGACGGCCTCGTGGGTGACGGAACAGGCACGGCATGGACCAGTCCGATCGACGATTCTTGGCACTGCTGGATAGGACATGATTCTTCCACAATTGCTCCACGCGAGGCGACGGTCATCACCGCCTTTGCCGGATCCGGCACGCGTCATGTCCCTCTCGCATTCACATGAAATCCATTCGTCAGGAGATTTTGCGATGAAGATCGTTGTCATCGGCGGTTCGGGCCTGATCGGCTCGCGCGTCGTCACGCTGCTCGAGGAAGCAGGTCATCAGGCGCTCGCCGCGTCGCCGCGCACCGGCGTCAATACCGTCACGGGCGAGGGCCTGACCGACGCATTGACGGACGCGGACGTCGTCGTGGACGTGGCGAACGCACCGTCGTGGGAACCGCAGGCGGTCCTGGACTTCTTCCGCACGTCGGCACGCAATCTCGGCAAGGCCGAAGTGGCCGCGGGCGTGCGCCATCACGTCGCGCTGTCGATCGTCGGCTGCGACCGGATGCCGGATAACGGCTATTTCGCGGCCAAGGTGGCGCAGGAGCAGGCGATCGAGGCGGCGGGCGTGCCGTACACGATCGTGCGCGCGACGCAATTCATGGAATTCATCGGCGGCATCGCGGATTTCGCCACGGTAGACGGCACCGTGCGCATCGGCGACGGACTGTTTCAGCCGATCGCCGCGGAAGACGTGTCGGCACTCGTCGCGCAGGCCGCGCTCGCCGGGCCGCAGAACGGCACGATCGAGATCGCGGGCCCGGACCGCGCGCCGTTCGCGGAGATCGTTGCGCGCTTCCTGAAGTCGGTCGGCGACGCGCGCGCGGTGGTGATGGATCGCGACGCCCGCTACTACGGCGGCCGCGTCGAGGAAACCTCGCTGGTGCCGCTCGGGGCCGCGCGGCTCGGCCGCATCGGTCTCGACCAGTGGCTGGCGAGACGCTGATTCACGTTCGCACGCATGCGATACGCCGGCGCATGCCGGCGACGAGTCGATCCGTTTGAGCAGCACGTCTGGGGGCAGCGGAAATGAATCATTCGGAACCATCGGAACACGGCGCGCGGCGCGACCTGGCCAGTCGCGCCGATGCATTGTCGGCGAGCTTCGGTGCGAGCTATGCAGGCATCCTTGCATTCGTTGCCGTGGCGAACGAGGGGAGTTTCACCAAGGCCGCGGAACTGCTCGGCGTCGGGCGGCCGGCCGTGAGCCGGAACGTCCAGAAGCTGGAGGCGCAGCTGAGCACGCGGCTGTTCCAGCGGACCACGCGCACGACCGAGCTGACCTGCGAGGGCCGGCGCTTCTTCGAGAACTGCCATCAGGGCGTGGCGCAGATCGTCGAAGCCATGAACGACATGCTGGAATTGCGACAGGGGCCGCCGCGCGGCCTCATCCGCATCAGCTCGGCAGTGGGATTCGGCAGGAAAATCGTGGCGCCGCTGCTGGAGAAGTTCGCGGACGCCTATCCGGACATCGTCATCGATCTGCTGCTCGACGACCGGCCCGTCGATCTGGTGTCCGAACGGATCGACGTGTCGTTCCGAAACGGACGCATCGAGGACTCCAGCATCATCGCCCGGCAATTGATTCCGATGCAGATGGCGCTGTGCGCGGCGCCGTCGTATGTGGCGAGGCACGGTCTTCCGCAGAGCGTCGAGGACCTCGGCCGGCACGAGTGCATCAATTTCCGGTTTGCGAGCGGACGCCTGTTCGAATGGGAGTTCAACGTGGACGGCCGCGTGCAGAAGTACCTGCCGACGTCGCGCCTCACGTTCAACGACGCGGATCTGGTGGTGCGTTCAGTGTTGAACGGATCGGGCATCGCACAGATGGCGGCCTATCAGATCCGCGACCATCTCGCGTCGAACCAACTCGTCGTCGCACTCGCGAAGCATGCGCCGGAGGATCGCGGCCACTACATCTGCTATCTGAGCCGGCAACACCTTCCGACGCGCATCCGGGTCTTCGTCGACTTCATGACCGAGCAGATTCGCGCGCTCGATCTGAACTGCATGACGCGGTTCAATCCGGAGGTGCCGGTGTTGGCGTCGGCGGATTTGGCTGCTTGACGAATCCGGGAACGAAGACACCGGAGGCCCGCGGCCGGGGCCGGGGATCCTCGCGGTGCGAGAGGTGCTGCCGGCTACTGCCCGTGTCAGTGCGATTCGGCCAGGCGCGGATCGATATACGCGTCGACGTCCTGCGACTGTTTGTACACGGCATTTCGCACGTTGAACGCATTCGCGTTGCGGGTCGATCCGTAGATCGAGTCGAGTCCGTCGCCCTTGCGGAACGCTTGCTTCGCGGCCGCCGCGTCGAGCAGGTGGGTGCCTTTCAGCAGCGGGAGATATTGCGCGGGCGTGAGGCCCACGCGCGCCGACATGATCTTCACCGCATCGGCCTGCGTCTTCGGATCGTTGATGTACGCGACGCAGCGATACCAGACCTTGACCACCTTCGCCCAGTCGGCCCGACGCGCGGCGAGGCTCGCCGGCGCGACCGTGATCGCATCGTAGATCAGCCCCGGCGCATCCGCCGACGTGAAGATCGCCCGTGCGCCGGGCGCGCGTTTCAACGCCTCGCCCGCGTTCGGCTGCCATGCGGCCACCGCGGCGATGTCGTTCGACGAACCGAGCACCTGCGGCAGTTCGTTCGTCTTCGCATTCACGAGCGTGACGTCGCCGTCCTTGAGCCCGTGCTTCTGCAGCGCGGTTTCCAGCAGCAAATGATCGACCAGGCCGAGCTCGACGCCGACCTTCTTGCCTTTCAGGCCTTCGACGGTGCGCAGCGGCGGCTTCGCGACGATCATGTCGTTGCCGGCCGAATAGTCGGTCAGCAGGATCATGACGTTCTTCGCGCCGGCCGCGCCGGTGACGAGCGCATCGCCGTTGGTCGCCGCGACCGCGTCGAGCTTGCCGGCGGAAAACGCGTCGAGCGATGCCGAATAATCGAACCATTCGAAGTCGACGTCGACACCGGCTTCCTTGAACCAGCCCTTGTCGAGCGCGACCTGGAACGCGACCCAGCCCGGCCAGTCGCTGTAGCCGATTTTCAGCGGCGCCGCCGCGTGCACGGCGGGCGCCGTCAACAGCGCGGCGGCCGTGACGGCGGCGCTCAACGCGTGACGGATGGAACGGAAGGAACGAAAGGAACGGCGGGACGGCAGGCGGCGGAACGCCAGGGCGGGACGGGTCATCGTAGTTCTCCAGGAGACCGGGATCGGGATCGATTCGGACCGTGCCTGTGCGCGGTCCGGCCGCGTGGCCGGTTCCTGCGGATGCGGAACGAAAAGCGGCCACGGAGAGGCGCGACGGCCGTTGCCATCGCCAATCTCCCGGGCTTTTGTCCCGCCGTGTAGCGCGCGTGCATCCGGTCTCGCGATCGGACGCACCCGCGCCGGGCTGCTCTCGGACCAGACGTTCGATGAACCGGAACCCTAGCACCCCTAAGATGCGACGCCGCCGCACCTCTCGGCGTCATGCCGAGCGAGAAGCGTGCCAATCACGCGCGGCAACGCGATTCAACGGCGGCGGACGGCGCGCTGAAGTTCGATGAAGCGGGCGGAGAACAGCGCGCTCAATGCGCGCCGGAGCAGGTCGAGCTTGTTCATGACGAGTGGGGTATCGAGTGACGATGCATCCATTCAGCAATGCCCATGCCACCGCGGATCGCGCGGTGCACGCGTGCGCGACGCGCACTGCGCCGGTGCGCGATCGCGTGCGCATGGTGCGTCGCACGCCCGCCGCGAGGGCAAGCGGTCACCACCGATTCGTGCATGCCGTGCGTCATCGAGCCGTCGCGCCATGTCGTGCGGTCTGTGCGGTCGTTGCACGGCGGCTGGCACGCAACTCGCTTTATCGACACCCGAGAGGTGCGAAGCAATTTGCATCATCTTCAGGATCGCTAGGGTTCCGGTCGTGCGGCGTTCGCGCCGCGCGATGACTGGTCCGAGAGCAATCCGGTCTTGCCTTCGCCTCGATTCGAGGAAACGGCGAGGCTCCACGGAGGGATAAAAGCCCGGGAGGTCGCGATGTCGTTCGGTCGCCCTCTCACGCCTTTTGTCCAACCGACCACGGAGCCGCCATGTCGCCGAGCCCCCAAGCCGTCCCCGTCCTTGTTCCACCGCCGCACGTCGCGTGGGAAACGTTGATCCCCGCAGGAACCCACTGGTCCGGCATCCTGCGCCGCGGCCTCGCGCTGCGCATCGTCGATGTCGACGGCGGCGCGAACCTGTCCGCCGTCTTTCATCGCCAGGAAGATCCGCTCGAACGCTACAACATGGCCGACACGCTGAAGGCGCAGCACACCGCGCACCTCACACGCGGCCATGCGCTGTATACGGACATGGGGCGCGTGATCGCGTCGATCACGGCCGACACGCTCGGCTGGCACGACCCGCTCGGCGGCGTCGGCGATGCGCGGTTGTTCGCGCACAAGTACGGCACGACCTCGTACCAGGCCGATCGCAACGCGATGATCCGCAACGGCCGCGACAGCCTCGTGCTCGAGCTCGCGAAATACGGCCTGTCGGCGCGCGATCTCGCCGCGAACGTCAACTTCTTCAGCCGGCTCGACACGCGCGACGACGGCACGCTCGATTTCGTCGCCGACCATTCGCCGGCCGGCAGCGCGCTCGATCTGCGCTTCGAGATGAACACGCTCGTGGCGTTCTCGACCGCGCCGCATCCGCTCGATCCGCGTGCGGACTATGCGCCGAAGCCCGTAAAGCTGATCGCGTACCGCGCGTATCCGGCGGACGGCGCCGCGCCCGAGGACGACCCGTGCCGCCGCGCCTGCGCAGAGAACCTGCGCGGCTTCGCCAACACCGACCGCCTGTTCGCGTAAGGAGCCCGTCATGCCGATCATCGAAAGCCGTCTCGACCCGCGCGACGCGATTCACGACACCACGCTGAAAGCGGGCGAACCGTGGCTGCACGACCTGAAACGCGGACAGGTCTTCCGCATCCTCGACCTGGAAGGCAACCAGGCGGTCGATACGTTGTTCTACCGGTCCGACGACATCGAGGAGCGCTACAGCGCGCAGGACACGATTCGCGCGCAGCGCAACCTGTACCTGAGCGCGGGCAGCGTGCTGCTGTCCAGCCGGGGCAACCCGATGGTGACGATCGTCGCCGATACCTGCGGCCGCCACGACACGCTCGGCGGCGCGTGCGCGGCCGAGAGCAACACCGTGCGCTATGCGCTCGACAAGCGTTACATGCACAACTGCCGCGACAGCTTCCTCAACGCGATCGCGCACTGCACGTGCGGCGCGGGCACGCGGCTCGGCAAGCGCGACCTCGTCGGCAACGTCAACTTCTTCATGAACGTACCCGTCACGCCGCTTGGCGGGCTCACGTTCGAGGACGGCATTTCCGCGCCCGGCAAGTACGTGGAGATGCGCGCGGAGATGGACGTCACCGTGCTGATCTCGAACTGCCCGCAACTCAACAACCCGTGCAACGGCTACAACCCGACGCCCGTGCGCCTCACGATCTGGGAGGCTGAATGAACTACGCTCACGCTCACGATCGTTCGCGGGAGGCAACATGAGATTCGCCAAGGTCCTCGTCGCGAACCGCGGCGAAATCGCGTGCCGCGTGATCCGCACGCTCAAGCGGCTCGGCATCGCGTCGGTCGCGATTTATTCGGACGCCGATCGAGACGCGCGTCACGTGGCGCTCGCCGACGAAGCGGTGCGTGTCGGGCCCGCGCCGGCGGCCGACAGCTACCTGAACGTCGCGGCGATCCTCGCCGCCGCGCGCGAGACCGGCGCGCAGGCCGTGCATCCCGGCTACGGCTTCCTGTCCGAGCATGCCGGGTTCGCCGATGCATGCGAGGCGGCGGGCCTGCGCTTCATCGGGCCGAGCGGCGATCACATGCGCGCGTTCGGCCTGAAGCACACCGCACGCGCGCTCGCCGCCGCGCACGGCGTCGCGCTGCTGCCGGGCACGGGGCTGCTCGACGACGTGGCGACGGCGCTCGCCGAAGCCGACGCAATCGGGTATCCCGTGATGCTGAAAAGCACCGCCGGCGGCGGCGGGATCGGCATGTCGCTCTGCCGCGATGCCGCGCAGCTCGAGGCGGCCTTCGAATCCGTCGTGCGGCTCGGCAACGCGAACTTCGCGCATGCGGGCGTCTATCTCGAGAAGTTCGTCGAACACGCGCGGCACATCGAAGTGCAGATCTTCGGCGACGGCCGGGGCGGCGCGATCGCGCTCGGCGAACGCGATTGCTCCGTGCAGCGCCGCAACCAGAAAGTGATCGAGGAAACGCCCGCGCCCGACCTGACCGGCGCCGAGCGCGACGCGCTGCACGCGAGCGCGGTGCGGCTCGCCCGCGCGGTCGGCTACGCGTCGGCCGGCACCGTCGAATTCGTGTTCGACGCGAACGCGCGGCAGTTCTATTTCCTCGAGGTGAATACGCGGCTGCAGGTCGAACATTGCGTGACCGAAGCGGTGACGGGCGTCGATCTCGTGGAGTGGATGATCCTGCAGGCCGAAGGCGATCTGCCGCCGCTCGACACGCTGGCCGTCGCGCCGCGCGGCGCGAGCATCCAGGTGCGGCTGTATGCGGAGGATCCGCACAAGCAGTTCCAGCCGAGCGCGGGGCTGCTCACGCACGTCGCGTTTCCGGACGACGTGCGTGTCGACGGCTGGATCGAAGCGGGCACCGAGATCAGCGCGCATTACGATCCGCTGCTCGCGAAGCTGATCGTGCGCGGCGATACGCGGCGCGACGCACTGGCCGCATTGCAGGCCGCGCTCGCGCGTACCGAACTGTACGGAATCGAGACCAATCTCGACTACCTGCGCGCCGTCGTCGGCTCGGACACGTTCGCGCGCGGCGCGCCGACGACGGCATTCCTGTCGCGCTTCGCGTTCGCGCCGCACACGATCGACGTGCTCGACGGCGGCGTGCAGACCACCGTGCAGCAGGCGCCCGGGCGCGTCGGCTACTGGAGCGTCGGCGTGCCGCCGTCCGGGCCGATGGACGATCGCGCGTTCGATCTCGCGAACGCGCTGCTCGGCAACGCGCGCGACGCGGCGGGGCTCGAATTCACGATGGTCGGCGCGACGCTGCGCTTCAACACGGCGACGCTGTTCGTGCTCGGCGGCGCGCCGCTCGCGGCCACGCTCGACGGCGAGCCCGCGCCGTTCTGGCAGGTGCTGCGCGCGCGGCCCGGCGCGGTGCTGAAGCTCGGCGGCGTGACCGGCGCGGGCGTGCGCGCCTGCCTCGCGGTGAAGGGCGGGCTGCAGGTGCCCGACTATCTCGGCAGCAAGGCGACCTTCACGCTCGGCCAGTTCGGCGGCCACGCGGGGCGCGCGCTGCGCAAGGGCGACGTGCTGCATCTGCACGCGGACGCGGGGCGCGGCGACGCGGGCGCGACGCTGGCCGCGGCCGACGTTCCCGCGCTGACGCATGCATGGACGCTCGGCGTGCTCGACGGGCCGCACGGCGCGCCGGATTTCTTCACGCCCGACGACATCGCGATGCTCTACGGCACGCAGTGGACGGTCCATTACAACTCCAGCCGCACCGGCGTGCGGCTGATCGGCCCGAAGCCGCAATGGGCGCGCGTGGACGGCGGCGAGGCCGGCCTGCATCCGTCGAACATCCACGACAACGCGTATGCGATCGGTGCGGTCGATTTCACCGGCGACATGCCGGTGATTCTTGGCCCGGACGGGCCGAGCCTCGGCGGCTTCGTGTGCCCGGTGACGGTCGTGCGCGACGAGTTGTGGAAGCTGGGGCAGTTGCGCCCGGGCGACACCGTGCAATTCGTTCGCGCCCGCGTGTCGCCCGCGCCCGCGGCCAACGCGATCGCGCCTGTGGCACCCGCGGGCGCGCCGGACGATTGCGTGCTGCATCGCGACCCGTCGGCCGGCGGCGGCATCGGCGTGGTGTACCGGCGCTCGGGCGATCGCAACGTGCTGGTCGAATACGGGCCGCTCGTGCTCGACCTCAACCTGCGTTTTCGCGTGCACGCGCTGATGTGCTGGCTCGACGCACACCGCCTGCCCGGCATGCTCGACCTGACACCGGGAATTCGCTCGCTGCAGGTGCAGTTCGACGCGCGGACGCTGCCGCTCGCCACGCTGCTCGCGCATCTGCAGGCCGCCGAGCGCGAACTGCCGGACGTGGCCGACATGCGCGTGCCGAACCGCATCGTGCATCTGCCGCTGTCGTGGGACGACCCGTCGACGCGCGTCGCGATCGAGCGCTACATGCAGTCGGTGCGGCCCGATGCGCCGTGGTGCCCGAGCAATATCGAGTTCATCCGGCGCATCAACGGCCTGGCGAGCATCGACGACGTCAGGCGCATCGTGTTCGACGCGCGCTATCTGGTGATGGGGCTCGGCGACGTCTACCTCGGTGCGCCGGTCGCGACACCGATCGATCCTCGGCATCGGCTGGTGACCACGAAATACAATCCCGCGCGCACCTGGACGCCGGAGAACGCGGTCGGCATCGGCGGCGCGTATCTGTGTGTGTACGGGATGGAAGGGCCGGGCGGCTACCAGTTCGTCGGCCGGACCGTGCAGATGTGGAACCGCCACCGCACCACGCGCGAATTCGAGGTCGGCAAGCCCTGGCTGCTGCGCTTCTTCGACGAGATCCGCTTTTACGAAGTCAGCGAGGCGGAGCTGACCGCGCTGCGCGCGGATTTCGTCGCGGGCCGCGCGTCGCTGAGGATCGAGGAATCAGTGTTCGATCTGGGCGCATACAACCGCTTCCTGCGCGACGAGGCGGATTCGATCGCGACGTTCAAGGCCGCGCAGCAAACCGCGTTCGAAGCCGAGCGTGAGCGATGGCGGGCGGCCGGGCACGCGGAATACGTCGGCGACGCGGAGCAGGGTGACGCGCAGGCGGCGCGGGCGGCGGGCGTGCTCGACGACACGCGGCGGGCCATCGCCGCGGACGTGTCGGGCAGCGTGTGGAAGGTGCTGGTCGAGGCCGGCGAGCGCGTGACCGAGGGGCAGGTCGTCGCGATCGTCGAGTCGATGAAGATGGAGGTGGCGGTGACGGCAACGGAAGACGGCACGATCGAGACGATCGATTGCGCGCCGGGCGCGGCGGTGGTGGCCGGGCAGCGGCTGATGGTGATGAAGGCGGGCGCCGCCGAGGAGGTCGCATGAGCACGACGGAACGTTCCATCCTGCCCGGGCTGCGCTCGATTGCCGTGCTGCGCGCGCGCTACGCGGCGGGCGACCTGACGCCGCATGCGCTCGTCGACGCGATCGCCGCGCATTTCGACGCAGGCGATCCGCATCATGCGTGGATCCGCCCGCTGACGCGCGCGGAGATGACGCGGTATGCCGACGCGCTCGCCGGGCGCGACATCGCGTCGTTGCCGCTTTACGGCGTGCCGTTCGCGATCAAGGACAACATCGACCTCGCCGGCATACCCACGACGGCGGCCTGCCCGGCTTATGCGTACACGCCGGCGCGCAGCGCGCCCGTCGTCGAGCGGCTGATCGCGGCCGGTGCGATTCCGATCGGCAAGACCAATCTCGACCAGTTCGCGACCGGGCTGTCGGGACAGCGCTCGCCTTACGGCGCGTGCCGCAACGCGCTCGATCCGCGCTATGCGTCGGGCGGATCGAGTTCGGGGTCGGCGGTGGCGGTCGCGCTCGGCGTCGCGACGTTCTCGCTCGGCACCGACACGGCTGGCTCCGGGCGCGTGCCGGCCGCGTTCCATGGCCTCGTCGGGCTCAAGCCGACCCGCGGCGTGGTGAGTACGCTCGGCGTCGTGCCGGCCTGCCGGTCGCTCGATTGCGTGTCGGTGTTCGCGCATTCGCCGGCCGATGCGCGGGCGGTGTTCGACGCCGCGCATGGCGTGACCGAAGGCGATCCTTACGGGCGCGCATGGCAGCCGCCGACGGGCGCGGATGGACCGCGCGCGCATTCGGCGCGGCCGCTCGCGCAGGTGCGCTTCGGCGCGCCGCGTGCCGATCAGCTCGAATTCTTCGGCGACGAATCGTACCGTGCCGCATGGGGCGCGGCGCTCGAACGCCTGCGCGTGACCGGCGCGGCAGTCGTCGAGATCGATTTCGGCCCGTTCCTGGCGGCCGCGCGGTTGCTGTACGAAGGCCCGTGGGTTGCCGAGCGGCTGGCCGCGATCGGCGCATTCGCCGCGCGGGAACCCGATGCGCTGCATCCGGTGATTCGCGAAATCGTCGGCGGCGCGTCGCGCTTCAGCGCGGCCGACGCGTTCGCGGCATTCGACCGGCTCGCGACGCTGCGCGTCGAGGCGGCGCGCGCGTGGGGCGGGCTCGACGCGATCGTGATGCCGACCTCGGCGACGACCGCGACCGTCGACGCGCTCGAAGCCGATCCGATCGGCGTCAACTCGCGCTTCGGCTACTACACGAATTTCGTCAACCTGCTCGATCTGTCGGCGATCGCCGTGCCGGCCGGCACGTGCGACAGCGGACGTCACGCGGGGTTGCCGTTCGGGATCACGTTCGTCGGTCGTGCGCACGACGATGCGCGGCTGCTCGATCTCGCCCAGGCGTGGGCCGACGGCGCGGTCGCTGCCGATGATGGCGGGCCGCTCGCACTGGCGGCCTCCGCGCCCGATGTGTCGTCCGCTGTCGTGCGCGTGGCCGTCGTCGGCGCGCATCTGCGCGGCGAGCCGTTGAACGGGCAGCTCACGCAGCGGGGCGCGCGGTTCGTCGCCGCGACGACGACGGCCGCCGCCTATCGCCTCTACGCGCTGTCCGCGGCGGCCAGCGGCGGCGTCGCCAAGCCGGGCCTCGTGCGCGTGCCGGACGGCGGCGCGCCGATCGCGGTCGAGATCTGGGAGATGCCCGTCGACGCGTACGGCAGCTTCGTCGCCGGGATTGCGGCGCCGCTCGGCATCGGCACGCTGACGCTCGCGGACGGCTCGCAGGTGCAGGGCTTCCTGTGCGAAAGCGCGGCGCTCGCCGATGCGCAGGACATCACGCGCTTCGGCGGCTGGCGCGCTTACCGCGCACAGGCCGCCAGCGGCGCATTGCAATGAACGCCCGGTCGCGTTGCTCCGGCATGCGCGCGACCGGCACCTGAAACGATACGGAGATTCCCATGTCAACGACCCGCAACACGACCGGCTGGCTTGCCGTGCGCCGCGAGCTGACGGCGCGCGGCAAATGGACGCTCGGCTTGGCGTCCTTCCTGCTGCCGTTCGCCGTCTGGTGCCTGATCAGCTATGTGCCGTTCGTCTGGCATCCGCAAATGCGCATCACGAATCCGGGAAGCGTCGACTATTTCCAGACCGGCATGCAGATCGACCGCGACGTGTTCGACGACGAGCTCGCGCATGCGCGCGCGACGCACGCGGCCGTGCCCGAGGGCGTGCGCGCGAACCCGGTGTACCTGCCTGCGCCGCACCTGGTGCTGCGCGCGTTCTACACGGCGTTCACGACGCCGCCCGCCTCGCGCGACGGCGTGTGGCTGCACGAAAGCCTGTGGCACAGCATCCGGATCATCTTCTGGGGCTTCGTGATCTCGTCCGCGATCGGCGTGCCGCTCGGCATCGTCTGCGGCACCTTCAGCGCGCTCGCGCGGCTGCAGGAGCCGTTCCTGGAGTTCTTCCGTTACCTGCCGGCGCCGGCGTTCGGCGCGCTGATGGTTGCGATCCTCGGCATCTACGACGCGCCGAAGGTCGCGATCATCGTGATCGGCACGCTGTTCCAGCAGGTGCTGATCGTCGCGAACACGACGCGCAAGCTCGAATACGGGCTGTTCGAAGCGGCGATGACGCTCGGCACGAAGAAACTTCAGCTCCTCACGCACGTCGTGATTCCGGGTGTGCTGCCGGACCTGTATCGCGACCAGCGGATCCTGCTCGGCTGGGCGTGGACCTACCTGATCGTCGCCGAACTCGTCGGCACGAGCTCGGGCATCACCTGGTACATCAGCCAGCAGGCGCGCTACCAGCACTTCGACAACGTCTATGCGGCAATCCTGATGATCGGGATCATCGGCCTCGGCACCGACATCGCGCTCGGACTGCTCGGCCGCAAGCTGTTTCCGTGGGATCGCACGCTGAAGGCGTGACGCCCGTTGACGCGCATCCATCGACCGATTTCCGTAGAGGGCATCATGCAGAATCCGCAAGCCGTTCCCGATTACCTGATTCAATCCGACGCGGTGCGCGAGCGCTTCGCGCGGCTCAAGGCCCGCGACGTGATTCTCGACGTGCGGCATGTCGGCAAGCGTTTCGCGACGCCGCAGGGCGAGTGCGTCGCGCTCGACGACATCAGTTTCCGTACCCACCGGCGCGAGTTCGTGTGCGTGATCGGCCCGTCCGGCTGCGGCAAGTCGACGCTGATTCGCATCCTGGCGGGGCTCGACGCGCAGACGAGCGGCGAGGTGTTGCTGGACGGCAAGCCCGTGCAGGGGCCGGGCGCCGATCGCGGGATGGTGTTCCAGGGCTATACGCTGTTTCCCTGGCTCACCGTGAAGAAGAACGTGATGTTCGGCCTCCGAATGAACGGCAGCAGCGGCAGCGAAGCCGAGCGCGAGGCGCTGCAATGGCTCGATCTGGTCGGGCTGACGCGTTTCGCCGACGTGTATCCGCATCAGTTGTCGGGCGGCATGAAGCAGCGCGTGGCGATCGCCCGCGCGCTCGCGAACCGTCCGCGCATCCTGCTGATGGACGAGCCGTTCGGCGCGCTCGACGCGCAGACGCGTGCGCGGATGCAGACACACCTGCTCGACATCTGGCGCAATATCGACGTGACGATCCTGTTCATCACGCACGATCTCGACGAGGCGATCTTCCTCGCGGACCGGATTCTCGTGCTGAAGGCGAACCCGGGCGGCGTGCAGGAACTGATCGAGGTGCCGGTGGCGCGGCCGCGGGATTATTCGCAGGTCAATACGCCCGAATTCGTCGCGACGAAGGCGCGGCTCGAAGCGCTGATCCATCCGAAGGAGGCGGCGGCGGACGACGAAGGCGTGAAGCCGCACATGATCCGGATGACGGACGTTTCGGACAATGTCGAGTAGCGGGAGAGCCGGGCATGCATATGTGCCCGTGATGACGTACGGATCGAGATCGAGTGCGAACTTATCTAGTCAGCGGTCTCGGTTCGGATTTTCCATTAATCGAGCCGGGTGGCGTGCGGGGTGAAATAATGCCGTTAAAAGTGCGTTTAAATAATGTCGGGGTTTTGGGCTGGTTGCGTGAGTCTTTTTGTTTCGATTTGGTGTGAGGTATAAGGGTTAATTCACATAATCACGCATCGAGGCCATGGATTCGTGTCGGAGGCGGTGGCATTAATAAAAAATGCTAATAAAACGGTCGAACATTTCACGTTCCCGCGCATCCTTGAGGGGCATGCTTCTGGTGCGTTGATTTATCCTTGATGAGAATGATGCGAAATACAGGATCAATCATTGGTATTGTTTTGATGAGCCGGGAATTTTATAAAAAATAATCGAGAACTGTCAGCGTTTACAGGTTCATTGGATTAACTGCACGGTGTAAATTTAAATCGCGGGACAACTTGAGGTTTCAAGGTTTCATGACGAATCGTCACTCGATCGGTGATTGAAGGTCGTCTGAAACAGTCCGCGCACCGGCCGCCCCATTTACCTGAACGGGAGTTCCTATGTCACGCGTTACCGATGTGCTCGTCTCGATCGATACCGAAACGATTCTCCAAAAATATCCGAATCCCAGCCGGGATCCGAAAAACCCGACGCTGATCGACTGGAAGCACGTGTACATGGTCACGAACCAGGACAACGTCGTCTCCGGGCAGGCGGGCGGCGAACTCGACCTGAGAGCCCAGGTCGGCGACCTGATCCGTTGGCGCGAAACGAGCCTGTCCCTGGGCTTCGAGAAGCAGGTGGTTTTCTACGGCTTCATCGCGAACCAGGGCAAGGACCTGATTTCGACGCCGACGCCGCGCAAGGCCACCGCGTCGGTCCCGATTCCGAATCCGAGCTCGCCGTCGACGCCGACCTGCCAGAAGGTGGACAACTACTACTGGTCGTCGGAAACGCTGTCGGAAGGCCGCGTCACCTATCACTTCTACTTCCAGATCATCGACCGCAACTGCCAGTCGCTGGGTTGCTATCAGTGGGATCCGTTCATCTCGATCCACAACTGATCTCGGCAGGCGGGCGGCCGCGTGGCGGTCGCCCGCGTCATATTCCCGTTCCGGAGGACGTGCCATGTCTGGTCTTCGTTGCGATGTGCTTGCGATCGTCGATGCCGTCACGCTGCTGTCGACCTATCCCGATGCGAGCCGGAACGCCGATACGCCGACGGTGATCGACGGCCGGCACATCTACGTGGTGAGCCCCGGCGATACCGGGACGCTCGGCCGCAACGACAGCCGGCTCTTTGCCGGCCTGTCGCCGGGCGACCAGCTCCGCCTGCGCGAAACGGCGCTGGCGCTGCGCGCCGAAGCGAGCGTGCTGTTCATCCGGTTCGCATTGAAGGACGCGGGCATCGTCGCGCCGATCGAACCGGAGGTGCGCGACGCCGCGACGCCGGTGCCGTCCGACGACGACCTGCTCCATCCGCAGTGCCGGCCGATGCCGGATCACTACTGGCGCAGCGACGTGCTGGCCGCGGGCGCCACCACGTGCACGGCCGATTTCGCCGTGCTGGACCGCGATGGTGCCGTGTCCGGTTATTTCCGCTGGGAGACGTCGATCGAGATCGACGACGGCGGGGCGGATTCGTAGCAGTCCGATTTAAGGCCGTCGCCGGGCCGCGACGGCAATGTCAACCTGGCGCCCGATGCCGGCGTCCCGGCGATTTTCCGCGCGAATGCCTCGTTCAAGCAGGATTCCGAACCGTTTGGCGCGCGGGCCGCACGCGTTTCAGGGACGGCCCGCCCGGGTCAGTTTCGCTCCTGTTCCAGCCAGCGTCGTTGCGATGCGTAAAGATGCGTGCGCATGGCCGCCTGGGCCATCAGCACCTCGCCGTTCTCCAGCGCATGAAGAATGGACTCGTGTTCGTCGAACGCCTTCGCCCACGTCTGCCTGTTTTCGGTGCGCGCGCTGACGCGCGAGGAGATCGGACTGTGGCGTCCGTCGAACAGCTCGCCCACCAGCCTGACCAGCACCGAATTGCCGGTCATGGCTGCAATCGCGACGTGGAATTCGCGATCGTGCGCGAGCGGGGAACGGCCTTCCGCGATGGCGGACCGCATCGCCTCGACCGCGCGGCGCACGGGCGCCAACCGTTCGGGCGTCGCGTGTGCGCATGCGAGTTCGACGACGCTGCCTTCGAGCGCGGCGCGGGCGCTCATCAGTTCGATCGGATTTTCGCCCAGCGGTGTCGCCGCGGCATTCGACGCCTTCGCGGGAGGGCACACGAACACGCCGGAGCCCATCCGGACTTCGACGATGCCTTCGATCTCCAGCGCAATGAGCGCCTCGCGAACCGACGGGCGTGATACGCCCAACTGCTGAGCCAGATCCCGCTCGGGCGGCAGGCGTTCTCCGTCGGCGAACCGCCCGTCTTCGATGAGCGAACGAATCTGGTCGGCGATGCGCTGATACAGGCGGCGCGTATCCACCTGTTTGAACTGGTCCAGCAATGCTCCCCCTTGCCGCGTCGCGCGGTTGTCCGATCCGAAGCGATCAGTCTACTGCACTTTGAATGGCCTGACCAATTGGCGCGGCGCCGAGGGCCTCGTTCGATGTCGCAACGCGCGGGGCGGGCAAATTGGCCTTACCAAACATCTGGCCGCTCGGCGTGCCAGTCGATTTCGCTTAACGCCCAATCGCAGCAAGGAAAGATGGAAATATCCGAATCATGCGACGTGCACTTGCCACCGAGCCTTCTAGGGATTTTCCTGAATATCCTGTCAATTGGCTTGACCAATTAAGGCCAGACCAATAGCCTGTGTCTGGTCAGGCCAATTTGGCGGTGGTCCGCGCCGCACCGTCCTGTTTCATCCATTACCGAGATACCGATGAGAACCGTCATTTGTGAAGAACCCGGTCGTCTGGTCGTTGCCGAGCGCCCGGTGCCGGCCGCAGGCCCCGACGATGTCCTGATCCGCGTGAAGCGGGTCGGTGTATGCGGCACCGACATGCATATCTTCACCGGCAACCAGCCGTACCTCGCCTATCCGAGGGTGATGGGGCACGAGCTGGCCGGCGTCGTCGAGACCGCACCGGCGGGCGCGCGCGTCAAGGCCGGCGACCAGGTTTACGTGATGCCGTATCTGTCGTGCGGGACGTGCGTCGCGTGCCGTGCGGGCAAGACCAATTGCTGCACCCGGATCGAGGTGCTGGGCGTGCACGCCGACGGCGGCATGGTCGAATACCTCGCCGTGCCGCAGGCCTTCGTATTCGCGGCCGACGGCGTCACGCTCGACCAGGCCGCGATGATCGAATTCCTCGCGATCGGCGCGCACGCGGTCGCGCGTGCCGAGGTCCGGTCCGGGCAACGCGTGCTGGTCGTCGGCGCGGGCCCGATCGGCATGGCCGCGCTGATCTTCGCCACGCTGCGCGGCGCGCGGGTCTGCGTGCTCGACGGCCGCGCGGACCGGCTGGCGGTCTGCGCGACGGCGCTGGGCGCGCACGCCACCGTGCCGCTCGATACGAGCGGAGCCGAGGCCGAGCGTCTCGCGGCGCTGACCGACGGCGAATTCTTCGATGTCGTGTTCGACGCCACCGGCAATCTCGCGGCGATGGAGCGCGGCCTGGACTTCGTCGCGCACGGCGGCAAGTACGTGCTGATCTCGCTCGTGAAGGGCCGCATTTCGTTCTCCGATCCGGAATTCCACAAGCGCGAGACGACACTGCTCGCGAGCCGCAACGCGACGCCGGCCGATTTCGAAACGGTGCTCGACGCGATGCGTGCGGGGCGGGTGCCGACCGATGCGCTGAAGACGCACGCGCTGACGCTCGCGGACCTGCCCGACCGGTTCGCGGAACTCCTCGAACCGGACGCCGGCGTGATCAAGGCGCTCGTCGAATGCTGAACGCGGAGCGCGAACCGATGGGCAATCCGATCCTGCAGTTCGGCACCAGCCGCTTTCTCCAGGCGCACGTCGACCTGTTCGTATCGGAAGCGCTGGCCGCCGGCCGCGCGCTCGGCGCGATCACCGTGGTGCAGACGACGTCGAGCGCGGAAAGCCGTGCGCGCATCGATGCGTTGCGCGCGAGCGGGCGCTACCCGGTGCGGATTCGCGGCCGGCGGCACGGCGAGACGATCGATCGCGAGGTCGACTGCACGGCGATCACGGAAGCGTTGCATGCGGCGGACGACTGGGCGAGGTTGCGCGAGCGCGTCGCAGGCGAGGTCCGGGCCATCGTGTCCAACACGGGCGACAGCGGCTATGCGCTGTTCGACGACGACGGGGCCGATCTTCTGGCCGGCCACCGCGCGCCGCGCGGTTTCGCGGCGAAGCTCGCGGTGCTGCTGCACGAGCGCTTCCGCGCGGGCGGGGCGCCCGTCACGCTGCTGCCGTGCGAACTCGTCGCGCGCAATGGGGACACGCTGCGCGACTTGGTCGTCGCCGTCGCGCGGGGCTGGCGCGCGGACGCGGCGTTCGTCGATTACCTGATCGGCGGCTGCGTGTGGGTCAACTCGCTCGTCGACCGGATCGTGTCGGAGCCGATTCACCCGGTCGGCGCGATCGCCGAACCGTATGCGTTGTGGGCGGTGCGGCGCACGGCGGGGATGACGCTGCCGTGCGAGCACCCGGACATCGTCGTGACCGACGATCTCGAACGTTACGAGCGCCTGAAGCTGCTGCTGCTCAATCTCGGGCATACGGTGCTCGCGGAGCAATGGCGCACGCGCGGCGGCGCGCCTGACATGACGGTGGGCGCGGCGATGGACGATCCCGCGTACCGCACGCCGCTCGAGGCGGTGTGGAGCGATGAGGTGATGCCGGTGTTCGATGCGCTCGGCGAGCGCGACGCGGCGCTGGCCTACCTCGATGAGGTGCGCGACCGCTTCCTGAACCCGTTCCTCGCGCACCGGCTGGCCGATATCGCGGGCAATCACGACGTGAAGAAGACACGGCGCCTGCGCCCGGTGGTCGACATGGCGCGCGCGCTGAAGTTGCCGGTCGCGCAGCCGTACCTGATCGCGGCGCTCGGGTAAGCGGGCGTGCGGCCCGGCGTCCAGCGAAGTGAAATCGAATGAAATGGAATGGAGACACGCAACGATGACGACACGCATTATCGATGTGCAGGTACGTGACATTCGCTTTCCGACGTCCAGGAGCATGGACGGCTCGGATGCAATGAACGGCAACTCCGACTATTCGGCAACCTACGTGACGCTCGTCACCGATGCCGGCGACGGTCTTCGCGGGCACGGGCTGACGTTTACGATCGGCCGCGGCAACGAGCTGTGCGTCGAGGCGGCGCACGCGCTCGCGAAGCTGTTCGTGATCGGCCGGTCGCTCGACGAGATCACGGCCGATTTCGGCGCGTACTGGCACGAGATGGTCGCGGGCGATTGCCAGTTGCGCTGGGTCGGCCCGGAGAAGGGCGTGGTGCATCTCGCAACGGCGGCGCTGATCAACGCGATCTGGGATCTCTGGGCGAAGACGGCGCGCAAGCCGGTCTGGAAATTCCTGGTCGACATGCCGCCCGAGCAACTCGTGAACTGCATCGACTTCACGTACATCGACGACGTGCTGACGCGCGACGAAGCCGTCGCGATGCTGCGCCGGGCCGCACCGGGCAAGGCGCAGCGCGAGCGGGAGATGCGCGAGCACGGCTTTCCCGGATACACGACCGCGGCCGGCTGGCTCGGTTATTCCGAGGACAAGATGCGCGCGCTCGCACGCGCCGCGGTGGCGGACGGATGGACCCACCTGAAGCAGAAGGTCGGCGCGGATCTCGAACAGGACGTGCGGCGTGCACGCATCCTGCGCGAAGAACTCGGCTGGGAGCGCAAGCTGATGATGGACGCGAACCAGAACTGGGGTGTCGACGAGGCGGTCGCGAACATGCGGGTGCTCGCGCGGTTCGATCCGTGGTGGATCGAGGAGCCCACCAGCCCGGACGATATTCTCGGTCATGCGGCGATCCGGCAGCGGATCGGGCCGATCGGTGTCGCGACCGGCGAGCATGCGCACAACCGCGTGATGTTCAAGCAGTTCTTCCAGGCCGGCGCGCTCGATTTCTGCCAGCTCGATCCCGCGCGGCTCGGCGGGCTCAACGAAGTGCTCGCCGTCGTGCTGATGGCCGCGAAGTTCGGTGTGCCTGTGTGCCCGCACGGCGGCGGTGTCGGCCTGTGCCAGTACTCGCAGAACATCGTGATGTTCGACTACATCGCGGTGTCGGGCTCGCTGGAGCGGCGCGTGCTCGAATACGTCGACCATCTTCACGAACATTTCGAAGCGCCGATCGTGATTCGCCGCGGGCGCTACATGCCACAGGAGGCGCCGGGTTACGGCGTCACGATGAAGCCGGCGTCGCTCGATGCATTCGCGTACCCGGACGGGCCCGAATGGCGAGCGTAATCGAACACGCATCACGACAAGAACCAAACCGGAGACAACGATGAATCACGATCCGCAGCAATCGCAGCACCTTGCCACGGCGGTCAGGAAGGCCGCCATCCGGCTCCTGCCGTTCCTCACGCTGATGTACGCGCTGGCCTTCATCGATCGCGCGAACGTCGGCTTCGCGAAGCTCGCCTATCAGGCCGACACGGGCCTGAGCGATGCGGCATTCGCATTCGGCGCCGGCATTTTCTTCGTCGGTTACGCATTGTTCGAAGTGCCGAGCAACCTGATCATGAATCGCATCGGCGCGCGCGTGTGGATGAGCCGGATCATGGTGACGTGGGGGCTCGTCTCGGCGTCGATGATGTTCGCGCATACGCCGACGCAGTTCTATACGATCCGCTTCCTGCTCGGCGCGGCGGAGGCCGGGTTCTTTCCCGGCATCATCCTGTATCTGACCTACTGGTTTCCCGCGAAGGGGCGCGCCCGCGCGCTCGGATTGTTCTACTTCGGCGTGCCCATCGCGATGCTGATCGGCAATCCGCTGTCGGGCTTCCTGCTGCAGATGCATGACATGTTCGGCCTGCGGAACTGGCAATGGATGTATCTGGTCGAGGGGCTGATGGCGACCGTGGTCGGCGTGATCGCGTTCTTCTACCTGACGAGCCGGCCGAAAGACGCGCGCTGGCTGACCGACGACGAGAAGCGCGCATTGTGCGACACGCTCGACGCGGAAGAGCGCGCGAAATCGCGGCACCTGTCCGCGACGGTGTTCGGCGTGCTGAAGGACCGTCGCGTGCTGACCTTCATTGCCGCGTACTTCTGCATCCAGATCGGCAATGCGCCGCTCGCGTTCTACCTGCCGTCGAAATTCGCCGCGACGATGGGCACCCAGATCGATGGAAAGATCGGATTGCTGCTGATGATTCCGTGGCTGTGCACGATTGCGGCGATGATCGTCGCGACGCGCTTCGCGGATCGCCACGACAACCATCTGCAGGTCGCGACCGGCATGCTGACGGTCGGGATTCTCGCGTTCGCATCGATATCCGTGATCAACACGCCGGTGCTGGCGCTGCTCGCCTTCTGCATCGCGATCCCGGGGCTGGTTGCGTGCCAGCCGGTGTTCTGGTGCCTGCCGACGCGTTATCTCGGCGGGACGGGCGCCGCGAGCGGGATTGCGTTCATCGTGTCGATCGGCAATCTCGGCGGCTTCGTGTCGCCGCAGATCAAGGCGTTCGCGGATGCGGCGTCGCACGATTCGCGCACCGGCTTCGTGGTGGTCGCCGCGTTGTGTTTCGTCAGCGTGCTGCTGCTGCGCTCGCTGCGCGGCATGGGCCAGGCGGGCGCGGAAAGCGCGCCGGGCGGCGCGCGGGCCGGCTCGCATCGATGAAGCATTCGCCGGCGGCGCGCCGCAAGGCGGCCTGCCGGCGCCGAACCACCCATCTTGAATCCAGGATCACTGTCATGTCCTTTCCCGTCACCGGGCCGGTCGCGATCCGGCTGCATCCGAACGACGACGTCGTGATCGCGACGCGCCAGCTCGTGTCCGGCGACCTGATCGCGTCCGAGGCGCTCGCCGTGTCCGGGCTGATTCCGCCGGGTCACAAGGTCGCCGTGCGCGACATCGCGAAGGGCGAGCCGGTCAGGCGCTACAACCAGATCATCGGCGTCGCGCGCGAGACGATCGCGCGCGGTCAGCATGTGCACGTGCACAACCTCGGCATGGCCGAGTTCGCGCGCGAGCACGCGTTCGGCGCCGCCGCGAGTCCGACGCGTCTCGACGACACGCCGGCGACCTTCATGGGCATCTGCCGCGACGACGGACGGATCGCGACGCGCAATTACGTCGGCATACTGACGAGTGTCAATTGCTCCGCCACGGTGGCGCGTGCGATCGCCGATCATTTCCGGCGAGAGGTGAACCCGCATGCGCTGGCCGACTATCCGGACATCGACGGCGTGATCGCGCTCACGCACGGGCTCGGCTGCGGGATCGATTCGCGGGGAGACGGAATCGCGATCCTTCGGCGCACGCTGGCGGGCTACGCCGCGCATCCGAATTTCCACTCGGTGCTGTTCATCGGCCTCGGTTGCGAGACCAACCAGATCGGCGACGTGCTGCGTGAAGGCGGGCATGCGGATGCCGCACGCCTGCGCCACTTCACGATCCAGGAGAGCGGCGGCACGCGCAGGACGATCGAGCGCGGCATCGCGATGGTCACGGACATGCTCGCGGACGCCAACCGCGCGGTGCGGGTCGCGATGCCCGCGGCGCATCTCGTGGTGGGGCTGCAGTGCGGCGGCTCGGACGGCTACTCGGGCATCTCGGCGAATCCCGCGCTGGGGGCGGCCGTCGATCGGCTGGTGCGGCAGGGCGGCACGGCGATCCTTTCCGAGACGCCCGAAATCTACGGCGCCGAGCATCTGCTCACCCGGCGTGCCGTCAGCCGCGACGTCGGCGAAAAGCTGCTCGCGCGCATCGCGTGGTGGGAAGCCTATTGCGCACGTCACGGCGCTGCGCTGGACAACAATCCGTCGGCCGGCAACAAGGCGGGCGGGCTCACGACGATCCTCGAGAAATCGCTCGGCGCGATCGCGAAAGCCGGGACCACGAATCTCGTCGACGTATACGAATACGCGCAGCGTATCGATGCGCGCGGCCTCGTATTCATGGATTCGCCCGGCTACGATCCGATGTCGGCGACGGGGCAGGTCGCGTCGGGCGCGAACCTGATCTGCTTCACGACGGGGCGGGGTTCGGCGTACGGCTGTGCGCCGGCGCCATCGTTGAAACTTGCGACGAATACCGCGCTGTGGATGCGTCAGGAAGACGACATCGACATCAATTGCGGCGGCGTGATCGACGGCACGTCGAGTGTCGACCAGCTTGGCGCCACGATCTTCCAGCACATGCTCGACTGCGCGTCTGGCAATCGCTCGAAAAGCGAATTGCACGGCTACGGCCAGAACGAATTCGTGCCCTGGCAGGTTGGCGTGATCACCTAGCCGCGTGTTTGCCCGCTGCAGCCGGGGTTCCCTCTGCCTGTGCCGTGCGATCGAATTCAGGATTTGTCTAGTCATCCTGCCGATTGGATCGTCCGGCATGCACCAACTGCGTGCCTGAATTCCCCGCAACGAGGCACGTCGGAGCCCCTAAATTAGGGGATTTCCCGCGTTTTCACGGTTTTTTTTGATCGCTGCTTGTCTCGCTGTTTTTCTTCTTGCATGCTTGTATAGACAAATTCCTGAGGCGGCTTGCTGCACCGAAGGGATGACGCACTTCAACGCAAGGAGAACTCTCGTGAACGGCAAGCGCATCAAGTGGGCAATCAGGACGATCGGCGTCATCGCGGCAGCAGCGGCAACGCTCGCCGCACCGGTGCAGGCAAAGGAATGGAAGACGGTGACGGTCGCGCTCGAAGGCGGCTACGCACCGTGGAACCTCACGCTGCCGGGCGGCAAGCTGGGCGGTTTCGAACCGGAGCTGCTCGCCAACGTGTGCGAGCGGATCAAGGTGCAGTGCAACATGGTCGCGCAGGACTGGGACGGGATGATTCCCGGCTTGCAGGCCGGCAAGTTCGACATCCTGATGGATGCGATTTCGATCACGCCGGAGCGCGAAAAGATCCTGCTGTTCTCGCGTCCGTATGCGGCGACGCCCGCGACGTTCGCCGTCACCGATACCAAGATCCTGCCGAAGGCCGCGCCCGGCGCGCCGATGGTCAAGCTGACGGGTGACGCGAACGCCGACAAGCCCACCGTCGACGCGCTGCGCAAGCAGCTGAAGGGCAAGACGATCGGTATCCAGTCGGGCACCGTCTATACGAAGTTCATCAACGACAGCTTCAAGGACATCGCGTCGATTCGCGTGTACAAGACCTCGCCCGAGCGCGATCTCGACCTCGTCGCCGGGCGCATCGATGCGTCGTTCGACGACGTCACGTATTACGCGGCGAACAACACGAAGAAGGACAACGCGTCGATCGTGCTCGCGGGGCCGAAGCTCGGCGGGCCGATCTGGGGGCCGGGCGAAGGCCTCGCGTTCCGCAAGCAGGATGCCGATCTGAAGACGAAGTTCGACACGGCGATCGGCGCGGCGCTCGCGGACGGCACGGTGAAGAAGCTGGCCGACAAGTGGTTCAAGACCGACGTCACGCCGTAAGCGTGCATTCGGCGGCCGCCGCGTAAGCGATTCGTACGACGCGCGGCGGCACGCGTCCCGCAGATTCACTCAACGCTTGCCGGGAGGCACGCATGGCGATTCTTGAAATGCTCGGCTTCGGAACCGAAGGCTGGGGCGGTGTGCTGCTGCTCGCGGCGCTGATGACGGTCGCGCTGACGCTCGCCGCGCTCGCGGTGGGCGCCGTGATCGGCGCGGCGATCGCGGCGGCGAAGCTGTCGCGCCACCGCAGCGCCCGCCTGCTCGGCGACCTGTACACGACGGTGTTTCGCGGCGTGCCGGAACTGCTCGTCATCTATCTGTTCTACTTCGGCGGCTCGACGCTCGTCACGGCCGTCGGCCAGTGGTTCGGCGCGGAAGGCTTCATCGGCGTGCCGCCGTTCGTGATCGGCGCGCTCGCGGTCGGGATGATCTCGGGCGCCTATCAGGCCGAGGTGTATCGCGCGGCGGTGCTGGCTGTGTCGAAGGGCGAGCTCGAGGCGGCGCGCGCGATCGGCATGCCGGGCAGCATGGTGCTGCGCCGCATCCTGATTCCGCAGGTGCTGCGCTTCGCGCTGCCCGGCATCGGCAACGTGTGGCAACTGAGCCTCAAGGATTCGGCGCTGATCTCCGTCACCGGCCTCGCCGAGCTGCTGCGCACGAGCCAGATCGCCGCCAATTCGACTCACCAGTACTTCGTGTTCTTCGTTGCGGGCGGTGCGCTGTATCTGCTGATGACGGGCTTGTCGAACCGCGTGTTCAACCGGGCGGAAGCGATCGTCGGCCGGTCGTTCCGCCGCAATTTCGCGCGCAACTGACGGAGACCGTGCATGTCCATCGATTTCGACTTTCTCTTCGATACGCTGCGCCAGCTGCTCGCGGCCGTGCCGACCACGCTTGGCCTGTTCTTCGCGTCGCTCGTGCTCGGCGGCCTGTTGTCGCTCGTGATCGTCACGATGCGCGTGTCGCCGCACTGGCTGCCGAACCGCTTCGCGCGCGGCTACATCCTCGTGTTTCGCGGCTCGCCGCTGCTGATCCAGATGTTCCTCGTGTATTACGGGCTCGGCCAGTTCGGCGTGATCCGCGAAAGCTTCATGTGGCCGCTGCTGCGCGAGCCGTACGTGTGCGCGGTGCTGTCGCTCGCGCTGTGTACGGCAGGCTACACGGCCGAAATCCTGCGCGGCGGTCTGATGGCCGTGCCGGTCGGGCAGATCGAGGCCGGTTATTCGATCGGGCTGTCGGGCTTCGCGCTGCTGCGGCGCGTGATCGGCCCGATCGCGCTACGTCAGTGCCTGCCCGCGTACTCGACCGAAGCCGTGCTGCTCGTCAAGTCGACCGCGCTGGCCAGCCTCGTCACGGTGTGGGAAGTGACGGGCGTCGCGCAGCAGATCATTCAGCAGACCTATCGGACGACCGAGGTCTTCGTCTGCGCCGCCGTCATCTATCTGGCCCTGAACTTCATCGTCGTGCGCCTGCTCGGCGCGCTCGAATGGCGGCTCTCCGGGCACCTGCGCGCGCCCAAGCCGTCCGGCGCGTCCGTCGCGGCGACGCGCAATCCCCGGCGCGTCGCATCCTGAGCGTCCCCATCCTTTCCAGGAGAATCCGATGAACACCGCTGCTCCCGTTGCGCTGTCGGTCAAGAACATCCACAAGTCGTTCGGCGATCATCATGTGCTGAAAGGCATTTCGCTCGACGCGCACGAGGGTGACGTCATCTCGATCCTCGGCGCGAGCGGGTCGGGCAAGAGCACGTTCCTGCGCTGCCTGAACCTGCTCGAGACACCTGACGACGGCTCCGTCGCGCTCGCGGGGGAAACGCTCGCGATGAAGCGCGCGCGCGACGGCAAGCTGCATCCGAGCGACCGGCGCCAGGTCGACCGGATCCGCTCCCAACTCGGCATGGTCTTTCAGAACTTCAACCTGTGGTCGCACATGACGGTGCTCGACAACCTCGTCGAGGGGCCGCTGCGCGTGCAGAAGCGCAGCCGCGCGGAAGCGGTCGAGGAGGCCGAGGCGCTGCTGGCGCGCGTCGGCCTCGCCGACAAGCGCGGCTACTATCCGGCGCACCTGTCGGGCGGTCAGCAGCAGCGCGTCGCGATCGCCCGCGCGCTCGCGATGCATCCGAAGGTGATGCTGTTCGACGAACCGACGTCCGCGCTCGATCCGGAGCTGGTCGGTGAAGTGCTGCGCGTGATGCGTTCGCTCGCGGAGGAGGGGCGCACCATGCTGGTCGTCACCCATGAAATGGGCTTCGCACGGCACGTATCGAATCGCGTGATGTTCCTGCATCAGGGCGAAGTCGACTCGGACGGCGCGCCCGACGACCTGTTCGGCGGTCAGTGCTCCGAACGCTTCCGGCAGTTCGTGTCGAGCCACCACGACCGCACATCGAACTGAGGCTGCCATGACCGTATTCCGTGCGGCACGGCCGCTCGACTGGCGACAGGTTGCGGCAGTGGCGGCAGGCGAGCCGCTTGCGCTGACCGACGACGCGCGCGCGCGTGTCGTCGCCGCGCGCGAACTCGTCGACGAGATCGTCGCGCGCGGGATTCGCGCATACGGCGTCAACACCGGCGTGGGCGCGCTGTGCGACGTGATCGTGTCGCCGGCGCAGCAGAGCACGCTGTCGCGCAACATCCTGATGAGCCATGCGGTCGGCGTCGGCATGCCGCTCGGCGCGGCCGAAACGCGCGCGATCATCGCGGCCGCGATCAACAACTTCGCGCACGGGCATTCGGGCGTGCATGCCGATGTCGTCGAACAGCTCGTCGCGCTGCTCGAGCACGATTGCTTGCCGGAGGTGCCGGCGCACGGCTCGGTCGGGTATCTGACCCACATGGCGCACGTCGCGCTCGTCTGCATCGGGCACGGCCATGCACGCCATCGCGGCGAGCGCATTCGTGGCGACGAGGCGCTGCGGCGTGTCGGCCGCAAACCGCTCGTGCTCGGCGCGAAGGAGGGGCTGAGCCTGGTCAACGGCACGCCGTGCGTGACGGGGCTCGCCGCGCTCGCGCTCGCCCGCGCGGAACGGCTGCTCGACTGGGCCGACTGGATCGCGGCGACGAGCTTCGAGAATCTCGGCGGACAGCTCGCCGCATTCGATCCGGCCTCTCTCTCGCTGCGGATTTCGCCCGGCATCGGGCACGTCGGCGCGCGCTTGCGGACGATGCTGGCCGACAGCGCGATGCTTGCGGCGGCGAGCGGCCTGCATACGCAGGATCCGCTCAGCCTGCGCACGATTCCGCACGTGCATGGCGCGGCCCGCGACGTGTTCGCGGTGACGGCGGACGTCGTCGATCGCGAGCTCGCGTCCGTCACCGACAATCCGATCGTTGCCGGTACGCGCGACGCGCCGGCCGTTCATTCGCAGGCGCATGCCGTCGGCGCGGGCATCGCGCTGGCGATGGACAGCCTTGCGGCCGCGATGGCGCAGGTGGCGGCAATCGCCGAGCGACGGCTGGACCGTCTCGTCAATCCGCTCGTGAGCGGGTTGCCTGCGTTTCTCGCGGCGCCGGGCGGCACGTGTTCGGGGTTCATGATCGCGCAGTACACGGCGGTCGCGCTGGTCGCGCAGAACCAGCGACTCGCGGCGCCCGCGAGCCTCGACGGCGGCATTACGTCCGGGCTGCAGGAAGACCACCTGTGCCATGCGACGCCGGCCGCGCTGAAGGCGCTCGACATCATCGAGAATGCGACGCGCGTGCTCGCGATCGAGCTGCTTGCCGCCGCGCAGGCATACGACCTGCAGGCGAACGGAGCGGCGCCCGCCCCGTCGACCGATGCGCTGTGGCGATACGTGCGCGAACGCGTGCCGGCCTACCACGACGACCGGCCGCTGGCGGACGACATCGCGATCGCGGCCGGCATCGTCGCGGGCGAACCGCCGTCGCTGCGGTAGCGTCGGGCGGCGACTGGCGGATCATCCATCATTCATTCGGTCGAGGGCGCATGAACGAAACGGAACGACAACCTTCCGCACGACCGGCGAGGGCATTGGGCGATGCCGTGCCGGCGCGCGCCTTGCCGGCCTATCAACAGATCAAGCGCTACGTCGTCGAGCGGATCGCGAAGGGCGACTGGAAACCCGGCGGCGCGATCCCGACCGAGGCCGAACTGGTCAAGGAATTCGGCGTGGCCCGGATGACTGTGTCGCGCGCGCTGCGGGAACTGACGGCCGAACGCGTGCTGACCCGCATCCAGGGTGCCGGCACGTTCGTCGAGCGCCGGCATTACGAATCGACGGTGCTGGAAATCCGCAACATCGCGGACGAGATTGCCGAACGCGGTCATCGGCACAGCGCGCGCGTGCTGCTGATCGAGCGCAGCGTCGACCCGGACGCGATCGAGGCCCTCGGGCTGCGGTCCGGGCCCGTGTTTCATTCACGCATCGTGCATTTCGAGGAAGACGAGCCGATCCAGTTCGAGGATCGCTACGTCAATCCGGCCTTGTTTCCCGCCTATCTGGAGCAGGATTTCACGCTCGAGACGCCGAACCACTACATGGTGCGACTGGCGCCGATCCAGCACGCGGAGTTCCGGATCTATGCGGAGAAACCCAACGCGCAGGTGCGTCGGCATCTCGTGATGGAAATCGGCGAGCCGTGTCTTGTGTTGAGGCGCCGCACGTGGGTCGGCGAGCACGTCGCCACGTCGGTCAGATTGTGGCATCCGGCATCGCGGTTTCATCTGGCGGGGAAGATGTAGGGGCTGTCCCGCACGTGTCCGCAAGGCGGGCATGAGACCGGCTCCGCCTGCTTCAACGCATAGGCAATCTGTTCCTCGGAGAACTTCCTCTTCTTCATGGCATGACCTCCTGGTCTTGACGACAACGTCATGCCGGATTTTTCCACCGTAGTTTATGCAACAATCCGCGCATCCTCTTTGTCTGATGCGTCTGGTCACATGATCGTCGGGATCGATCGGGTCGTGTGACGATATCGAGGTATGGCTTGGTCGGCCACGCGCCTCATCTCATCCCCCGCCGATTGCAACGCACCGGCCGTAAGTCGGCTTCCTCTTTTGGGCATACGCATGCCCACCGAACAATCATCGAAAGCGTTGGCGCGCCTCGCCGTATACGGATTTAAGAATTTCCGCGACCGCGTCGCCAGATGGCGGGGGGGCGTCGGAGCCGGCATGCCATCGCGCACGTGCTCCGCGACGCCGCGGCATCGATGCGAACGCAGTCGACCCGTTGTCTGATCGCAGTCCGCGCGGCTGCCGCCAGATGCCGACCTTATTGAATTGCTCGAGGGGGAGATCGTGAGTCGAAAAACCGTTGCGGGACGCATGGCGCGCGTTCCGTCGCTGACATCGAAATTGCTGGCGGCGCCAGCCTTGCATGGTCCGCCGCCGTTCGTGAGTGTCGTCTGTCCGACTTGGCAGCGCCGCGCGTTTCTACCGTTTCTCGTCTATATGTTTCAGTACCAGGATTATCCGGCGGAACGCCGCGAACTGGTGATCCTCGACGATTCGCCATGCAGCAGCGCGGACCTGATCGAGCAGTTGGCCGCGGCTGATCCGGCAGGCGCGCGTGTCCGCTATTACCACAGTGCGGAGCGCATGACGATCGGTCGAAAACGGAACCGGCTGAATCAGCTCGCACAAGGCGACTATATCGTCTGCATGGATGACGACGACTACTATCCGCCGGACAAGATCTCGCACACCATTCGTGCGATGCGCGGCGCGCAGGCGACATTTTCCGGCTGCGACCGGATTTACATCTGGTACAGCCATATCGATCGCATCTACCAGACCTTCGCGTTCGGCCCGCAGCATGCGCTGAACGGTTCGTTCGCGTATCACCGAAACTATCTCAGGTATCACCGATACGATGACGCGGCGGCGCTTGCCGAAGAACGGAGCTTTCTTGGCGGCTTCACGGAGCCGGTTCTGCAGATCGATCCGAAACGCGCGCTCTTGTGCATTTCCCACAGTGAGAACACGTTCGACAAGGACTTCATCCTCGCAAGCTGCACGCGCTCCACGCTGACGATCGAGGATTTCGTCACGGACCCGGGCCTGCTCGCGCACTACCGCCGTCTCAGCCATGCACCGGTCAATGCGCGCGTTGAATGGCACCGCTTCGAGCGCGTGGTGATTCACGCCGGCGACGATGCCCGCCGGCGCGCGGCGTTCCGGTCGACGCTGCTGGAGCTGGGCGTCGATGCCGCGCAACTGGTCGAGCACCGCGCGGCGACGCCGGACGGCCGCGATACGGCCGGCCACCTTGCGATCGCGAAGCGCGCGCGCGAACAAGGCTGGCGCAACTATCTGCTGCTCGACGACCGGATCGAATTCGTCCGTCAGGAGAAGGCGGTGGCCAACGCGAACCGCTTCCTGGGCGCACTGGCCAGTATCGACTGGGAGGTCGCGCTGCTCGGCGCAGACGTCGCGAGCGGCGTGCCGCTTCACGCGCTGCCGGGCGCGCAGAAGATCAATCTCGCGAAAGAAGCGGTCGCGTACGCGGTCAACCGGCCGTATTACGACGTGTTCGCGACGCATCTCGAACACATGCTCACCGAGCCGGGCGACGACGGCGCATCCGGCGCGCGCATCGACCACGCATGGCTGCCGCTGATGGCGAATGCGCGATGGCTCGGGCTGTATCCGAGTTTCGCGTATCTGTCGCAACGCGATGACGGCCCTGATCTGACCGCCGGATTCTTCCGGAAAATGACGGACGCGTACCACGGCGGCGCGCCGGACCGACCCGTTCCGACGAGTCAACGAACCCACACACCATGAACGAGATCGCCAGCTACATTCCTCAATTCCTCGTGCGCGGGCACGCCCGCATCGATGCGTGCCAGTGCGCGTACTGTCGAGACGCGACGCCTTGCGTCGCGCGCGCGTGGACCAACCACGTCCGTCACAGCGCGGTGCTGCAATGCGACAGCGTCGCGCACGAAGCGCTGTTTGCGCGCGATGCGTTCGAGCTGCATGAACGCATGTCCGAGGCCGGGAAAGCCGATGCGCTCAGCGTCTGGCGGAGCAGCGTCAACCAGGCGTGCATTTACCTCCTCATCGCGCCCGGGCTGACGATGCGGGAGCGCATGCATGCGATCGGCGTGCTGTTGAGCCGCCTCGCCCGACCCGACGTGAACGACGACGACTTGGCGCTGCCGATCGACGTGGCCGGGGAACTGATCGACTTCGCTGCGCAAGACGTGCTGCACGCGCAGTTCCGCCGGGTGCGGGTCCCGGACCTGTACCGGCGCGCGTATCTGCGCCGTCTCGTCAAGGCGTCGATACATCTCGATGTCGGCGCACATGCGGAGCGCACGCTCAATCTGAAGCGTGCCGAGCTGCAGGTTCTGTCGGACGGATTTCTGTCCGACGCGTTGCGCGGCCTCGAGCAGTCAAGCGCGGTCGATGCGTTTTTCGAGAAGCACGATCACGTGTGGCCGAACTATTTCCTCTATCGGTGCTACGACGAAGTCTTTCCGGCAGTCGAGCGCAGCGCTTATCCGCAGGCGTTCCTCGATGTGTGTCTCGACTACTTCTGCCTGCGGAACTACTGCGCGTTGCTGGCTGCCAGCGACATCGCGCTCGACGAGCGCGTCGTGTCTCGCCTGTTCGCCGCCTGGCATCGCGGCGGCAAGGCGAGCCTCGCGCGGGACGATCACGCGGACCCGTTGGTGGTGGGCTTCTCGTTGATTGGCGGCGAAGACGATTAAGGCAACAGGCCGCATCCCGCTTCCGGATAAAAATATCGATTCGCACTGTTTAAGGTTTGACGTGGAACTGACGCCTATAGATGGCGAGGGCGTCGCAAGGCGCCCCGATCCCTGAAAGTCACTTGATAAAGGAATCCGAATGATCAGTCTGCACACCAACCTCGCATCGATGCGCATCCAGGGCGCGCTCGGCAACACGCAACAGAGCCTCACGACGTCGATGACGCGTCTTGGCACGGGTTACCGCATCAACTCCGCGGCGGACGACGCCGCCGGGCTGCAGATCGCGACTCGCCTGCTGTCGCAAAGCCGCGGCATGACGGTTGCGTCCCAGAACACCGAAAACGCAAAGTCGATGCTGCAAACCGCCGAAGGCGCTTTCGGCGAGATCGAGAGCATCCTGCACCGGATGAAGGACCTCACGACGCAGGCAGCGGATTCCGGTTACGCGCAAGCGGATCGGGACGCCCTGCAGAAGGAGTTCGACGCGCTGGGGACCGAGCTCGTGAACATCATGAGCAACACGTCGTACGGCGGCGAAAAGCTGATGGCGACGTCGGGCGCGTCCGGCGCCGCCGCCGGCAAGCTGACGGAAGTGAACAATTTCCAGATCGGCAACACGTCCGGCGAGGTGATGAAGTTCGACGTGTCGAATGCGCTCAAGGCAGTCGATACGGCGCTCAAGGCCGCGTCGCAGGTGTACAAGGGCACGGGCGGCGCCAGCGGTGCCAGCGGCGCAAGCGGTGCATCGAGCGCCGCCACCGACATCTCGACCGTCAAGGGCGCCAACGCACTGCTCGATCAGCTGACGACCGCGCTCGATGCAGTCGGCAACATTCGCGGCGAGATCGGTGCGGGCCAGAACCGCTTGACCCACATCGGGGCCAACCTGTCGAACATGACCAACAACACGCAGGACGCGGAAGGCCGTATCCGTGACGTGGACTACGCGGCCGAGACCGCGAACATGACCAAGCTGAACATCCTGCAGCAAGCCGGCGGCTCGATGCTGAAGCAGTCGGCGCAGATGAGCCAGCTGGTTCTGTCGCTCCTGCAGTAACCCGAGGAGCGTCGCGTCGCCTTCCGGCGGCGCGGCGGCCGGCGTCGGGTCGTGTCATGACGCCGGCCGCCCCGCCTTGTATCGCGGCGCATTCTCCTGAAAGACGGGAAACACTCTATGCAATTGGCAATTGGGATACTGCTGGTCCTGGGCGGCGTGTTCGGCGGCTTCGTGCTGCACGGCGGCGCGCTGAGCAGCATCTGGCAGCCGACCGAAATCCTGATCATCGTCGGCGCGGCCGCCGGCGCGCTCGTCATGGGCAATCCACGCAGCGTGCTGTTCGAAATGATCGTCCAGATCAGGCACGTGATCGCCCGAAAGGGCAATGGCATCGAGTTCCAGCGCGAACTGCTGCTGATGCTTTACGAACTGCTCGAAACCGTTCGGGACGGTGGGCTCAAGGCGCTCGACCAGCACGTCGAGGAGCCCAGGGAAAGCGACATGTTTCGCAAATATCCGATGATTCTCGCGCAGCCGCACCTGATTGCATTCGTCGTCGACAACTTTCGTCTGATGGCGATGGGGCGCATCACGCAGCACGAGCTCGAAGGCATGCTGGATCAGGAGTTGCAGGCGATCGAGGACGAACTGATGCAGCCGTCGCGGTCGTTGTCGAAGGTCGCGGAGGCGATGCCCGGATTCGGCATTCTCGCCGCCGTGCTCGGGATCGTGACGACGATGGCGAACATCAGCGGCGACGTGTCCGCGATCGGCATACAGGTTGCCGCGGCGATGGTCGGCACATTCTTCGGCATCCTGATGTGCTATGGCGTTCTTGAACCGCTTTCGAGCGCGATGGGACACCGCGTGAAAAGCGCCATGTCGGCATTCGAATGCGTGAAGGTCGTGCTCTGCGCGCAAGTGGCCGCCAAACCGACGCTGCTTGCGGTCGATGCGGGCCGCAAGGTGATTCAGCTCGACGTGAAGCCGAGCTTCGCGCGGCTCGAGACATGGATTGCCGAGACCGGGCGATAGCGGAGCGCACAGCATGAGCAATCACAAGGATGCCGGCCACGGCACGACGATTATCAAACGTGCGCACCGGCGCCACGAAGCGCATTCGGGGGGCGCATGGAAGGTGGCGTTCGCGGATTTCACCCTCGCGCTGATGGCGCTCTTCATGGTGTTGTGGGTGATGAACGTGACGCCGGAGGAGGAGCGCAAGCAGGTGGCGGTTGCGATCGGCGGCAAGCCCTTGTTCGAAGGCGGGGTCGGCATTTTCGAGCAGGATGCGCGCAGGCCGATCGTCGCGCCGATGGTGGACATTCGATCGACGCGTCCGGCGCCGCGGTCGAAATCGTCCGTGCAGGGACGCACGATCGATTCGCTGGAAGCGCGCCGGGCGCTCGCGATGCGCATCCTGCATGAAGCGCGGAAGCAGGGGATGGAGACGGATGTCGGCGTGACGATCAACGACCAGGGCGTGCGCATCGCGATTCACGACTCGGACAACAACGGCATGTTCGAGCGTCGCAGCGACAGGCTGAGCGCGTCGTTCGTCAAGCTGTTGGCGGCGCTGGTGCCGGTGCTCGATTCGGTCACGAACAAGATGGTGATCGTCGGCCATACCGATGCGACGCGGTTCGCGGACGCGTCCGCGTTCAGCAACAACTGGAGCCTGTCGAGCCGGCGCGCGTTGCGGGCGCGGCAACTGCTGCTCGATGGCGGCATCGACGACGCGCGGTTGTTCCAGGTGCTGGGGATGGGCGACAGCATTCCGGCCGTGCAGGACAACCCCGAGCACGGCCGGAACCGGCGCGTCGAGCTGTTTCTCTTGACGATGCGGGCGGAGGATGCGTGGCGGCGCCAGTTCCGTGGCGAAGGCGTCGGCGTGGAGCAGATCAAGGATGGCACCGCGGAGCCGGACGGCACGGCGCCGCGCGCCGCAACGGATTGACGGGTCGGACGCGGCCTTCGTCCGGCCGCGTCGATGAACGACGTCCTGCGCCCTTCGGACATTCGGCGAACGATGCGTAATGGGAACGTATTTCCATACGTATTGCGAAATGAATAAAAATATTCCACGCTCGTTCGAATTTCCGGCGCATTTTGGAATCGATTTCCCTGGAAGCCGAATTACCATGAATGGCCATGGAATACGTTTCCATTCGCAAAGTGTCGGCATCCTCCGCACGCTTGTCGGGCATCGATCGAGCGTGACGACCACCACGACGCTGCGAATCATGGGGGCAGCCGTCAACCCGGTTGCGCATGTCGTCGGTGCGGGCACGGTCTCGGTGACCGCCGCTCGAGATCGTCGGGGCCGCGCGATGCCACGGAGCATCGCGCGGACGTCGAACGCCACGGAGCCCATGGCGACGCCGCAGTGATTCCCGCAATCGAGTTCGATCGGACCCAAATCCCGTCACTTCCAGGACGAAAATGGAATCATGATCACTCGACGTACGTTACTCAAGACGATCTCGCTCGCGGGATGGACGCTTGTGGTGCCGCCGGTGCATGCCGCACCGATGCTGCCGGCCTCTCGCCCGAACCTGCACGATCCCGACTACGATCCCGTCACCATGTTCAAGACGGTATTGACCACCGGGCTCGGACAAATTCCCGAAGTCGGCTGGCTCGTGTCGGGCCTCGTCAGCCTGCTGTGGCCTTCGGACAAGCCCGACATCTGGGCGCAGATACGCGAGCGCGTCGAGCGCATGATCGACGAGAAAATCGACGACACCGTGTACAGCCTGCTGAAAGCGAAACTCGACGGGCTCGGCGACGTGTTGAAGCAATACTTGTCAGCGGTCAAACTGGGAGACAACGAAGCGATACGCATGCAATTCATCGCGACGAATACCGAGTTTGTCGGCGCCGCCCCTCAGTTCCAGAACGAAAAATTCGCATGGGTGCTTGCGCCGTTGTGCGCGATGTTCACGAATCTGCACATGACGCTGCTGCGCGACGCGGTACTCAACGGCAAGGGATGGGGCTGGCGCAGCGATTACTACGCGGGCATCGTCAAACAGGCGGGCGATACGGCGAGCCGATATGGAAAATATCTCGACAAGGTGATGGCCGATGGGAAGGCGCGGCTCGACAGGCATGCGCCAAGCTCCCCGGGGATGCACAACACGGACATCTACGCCTACTACCGGCCTTTCTATACGAAGCGGACGCTGCTGATCGACGATTTCCGGACGCTGCTCACCTGTCTCGACCCGACGCAGCATGCCGGCAAGGTGACCGACATCCCGTTCAAGGACGTCTACAGTGCGGCCTACGGCACGGCCGACGACTGGGACGTGTCTTGCGCGCAGATGTCGGGCATTGGCGTCGATGTTCCGTATAGCCGGCCTCTGTCGTCGATCGCGAGCATTCATGTCGAATATTTCAACGCAACGCCGCGCGTGGTCGACGTCAGCTATCCGACCGGAAAAGGCCCCGAGATGTGGCGTGGCGAAGGCCGGACCGACCGCTACGGGATCATTGCGGACGACCTGGACGGCGTGGAAAAGCAAACCTTCAGGTTTCCGCCGCCTGCCGACGGCAAGCGATACAACATCGTGGCGGCTCATCTCAGGAGTGGCGATACGCCGCTGGAGCTGGGTCTGGAGTTCGATGATGGCAGCATGCAGACCTTGTGGAACCGGACGGATCTCGGTGGCACGCGATACATCGTGTCGGTGCCGGGCCGCATGCTGACTACCTTGAACATGTGGACCCGAAGCGGGTTCTACGACAGCGATCTGGGATGCATCATTTTCGGCTTCAGTGTCGATACCCGCTACACGCCTCCTGCCGTCAGGGAACTGATGTACGTCAGTGCAGTGGCGCAGCCGAATACCGGGCCAGACTGCCTGCCCCGATCCATTTCGACGCAGTTGCAGTCGCGTCGGGACGCGTTCTGGCGAGACGTGACGGCGCACGTACCCGGAAGGGGACGATCGTAGCCGCCCGGGCGCGATTCCGGCGGACCGAAGCAGCGCGTTCGGCGCTGCCGTTCATTCGAGCGTGCCGATGACTTCGATCTGCCGTTGTTCCGGAATCTCGTTGTAGGACAACACGTGCAAACCGGGCGCGAACACGCGTGCATAGCGCGCGAGCAGCGGGCGCAGCAGCGGCGGGCCGATCAGGATCGGCGCATGACCGAGCGACCGCATTCGCTCTCGTGCGCCCGGCATTGCACGTTGCAGATTCGTCAGCAGTTCGGGCGCAATCGCGAAATGATCAAGTGCCACCTTGCCGCTTTGCTGTGCCTGAGCGAGCGCCGCGAGCAACGCGCTTTCGATGTCGACCGCGAGACCGAACGCCGGCACGTCGCGACGGTGTCCCACGATGCCCGCGACGATTTCGCGGCGCAGCGCGCACCGCACCTCGGCGGCAAGCAGGATCGAGTCGCCGGCGGTTTCGGCGTGTTCCAGCAAGGTCGTCGCGATCGTCACGACATCCCGAAGCGACACCCGCTCGGCGAGCAGCACGTGGATCACCTGGCGGATGCGGTCGTGCGGCATCGCTTTCTCCAGCGCCTCGAGCAGGCGCGGCGCGATTCGACCGAGGCGCTGCAGCAGCGCGCCCACGTCATCGTGCGTGAACAGGGCACTCAGGTTGTCGCGCAACAGCTTGTCGACGTGTGTCGCGATGACCGACGTGCAGTCGACGACCTGATATCCGAGACCGAGCGCGTGCGCCTTGTCGTCGGGCTTGATCCACGTGACCGGCATGCCGTATGCCGGGTCGCTCGACGGGACGCCGTCCAGCGACCCATAGGTCGTCTGAGATGGAATCGCCATCAGGCAATCCGGATGCAGTTCCGCGCGTTCGATTTCGACGCCGTGGAACAGCACCGCGTAGTGGCTGTGCGGCAGCGACAGGTCGTCGCGCACCGCCACGGGCGGAATCAGGAATCCCATCGATTCGGTCAGCGCGCGCCGCATCCCGTCGATGCGCCTGCGCAGCGGCGCGCCGTGCGATGGATCGATCATCTCGACGAGGCGATAGCCGACCCGTACGCCGAGCGGTTCGACGAAGCTGATGCCGTCCCAATCCGGCTCGCGCGCGGCGGATTCCCTGAGCGCGGTTTCGAGCGCATCCATCCGGGCGTCGTCGCGTTGCGCCCGCGGACGTCGTGCGGCGCGCCAGGCGACATACGCGAGCACCAGCGCGAACGTGCTGAACGGCAGCCATGGCATCCCCGGGATGAGGGCGAGAACCAGCATCACGGCCGCCGCGCTGTACAGCACGTTCGGCGACGCCAGCATCTGGCGGCCGACCTGCTCCTCGAAGTCGCCGGAATCGCTGACGCGCGTGACGATCACCGCGGCGGCCGCGGACAGCAGCAGGGAAGGGATCTGGGCGACGAGGCCGTCGCCGATCGTCAACAGCCCGTATTGCGTGAACGCCGCGCTGAAATCGAGGCCGTGCGCCAGCACGCCGATCGCGATCCCGCCGATCATGTTGATCAGCAGGATAAGGATGCCGGCGATGGCGTCGCCGCGCACAAATTTCGACGCGCCGTCCATGGCGCCGTAGAAATCGGCCGCGGCCGCGACGTCGCGCCGGCGCGCCTGGGCCTGATCCTGGTTGATCAGACCGGCATTCAGATCCGCGTCGATCGCCATCTGCTTGCCGGGCAATGCGTCGAGCGTGAATCGGGCCGACACCTCCGAAATGCGTTCCGCGCCCTTCGTCACGACGACAAAGTTGATGATCATCAGGATCACGAAGACAACCAGTCCGACCACGAAGTTGCCGCCGATCACGACCTTGCCGAACGCTTCGATCACTTGGCCGGCCGCATGGGTGCCGTCGTGGCGTTTGAGCAGCACGACGCGCGTCGACGCGACGTTGAGCGTGAGCCGCATGAGCGTCGTCGCGAGAATGATCGTCGGGAACACCGAGAATTCCAGCGGGCGCTGCACGGACACGCTGACGAGGATCACGACGATCGCGAGCACGATGTTGAACGTAAACAGCAGGTCGAGCACGACGGGCGGCAGCGGCAGGATGACCATCGAGAGCACCGCAAGCAGCACTAACGGTGTCGCGTATTGATACTGCCGCAAGTCGTGGAACAGGTTCTTCAGCGGGTTCATGATGATTGCGCGTCGTCGAGAAAATCGGGAATCGGAACGTCCGACGGCCGGACCGGGCGAACGTGTCCCCGCCCTTGCCGGAACGCCTTCAGGCGCAGCACGTAGGTCAGCACTTGCGCGACGGCTTGATAGAGCGCGGCGGGGATCTGCTGGTTGACCTGGCTGGTCTGGTAGATCGCGCGCGCGAGCGGCGGAAGATGCAGCACCTCGATGCCGTGCTCGCCGGCGATGCGGCGGATCGCGAGCGCCATCTCGTCGACGCCCTTCGCGACGACGAACGGCGCGGCGGCGCGCTGCTCGTCGTATTTCAACGCAACGGCATAGTGCGTCGGATTGACGATCACCACATCGGCGTCGGGCACCGCACGGGCGAGCGCGCGTTGGGCGGCCTGGCGCTGCAGCCGACGGATGCGCGATCGCAGTTCGGGGCGTCCTTCGTTGTTGTTGTGCTCTTCCTTGATTTCCTGCCGGGTCATCCGCTGGCCCCGCAGGAACATGAAACGCTGGAATGGCGCGTCGATCAGCGCGAAAACCAGCATCACGAGCGCGAGCGCGAACGCGCCGTCGGTCGTGAGGGCAAGACCGCGCGCAAGCGCGTCGGGCAACGGCAGCCGCCGCAACCGCAGGAATTCGCCGATCGTCGAATGACTGATGAAGGTCAGCACGCCGATGATGGCGAACGCCTTCAGGACCGACAGCGCGAACGCGCCATGATGCCGTGCCGTCACGAGCCGGCCGAGATTCGTCGCCGGATCGAGCCGGCTGAATTTCGGCTTCAGATTGGCGACGGCAAACAGCCAGCCGCCCGGATACAGCGCGCCGACCGCGACGCACAGCGGCACGATGAGGAATGGCGCGACCATCTTTGCAAACATCAGCAGCGACGCCGGCATCGCGATCGACCATCGGTTGGCGAGCGTGTCGTCGCCCGTCATGTCGGCGAACGCGAGCGAGAACAGGCCGCGAAAGGCGTCGAGCCACCATGGCGCGAGCATCGTCATCGCTTTCAGGGCGAGCAGCACGCCGATCGCGGTCGTCAGATCGCGGGAGCGCGCGACTTGCCCGTTCTTGCGCGCGCGGCGCAGCTTCTGAGGGGTCGCCCTCTCGGTCTTGTTTCCCGAATCCTGGCTAGCCACGGCCGGCTCCCAGATGCCGCTCGAGCACGTCCAGCACGTGTGCGGTCATCTTCAGGTAGTCGCCGGGCAGGCCCGTCACCACGCCGCCGAGCATCAGCATCCCGAACAGCGTCGTGAGCGCGAAACCGACGGAAAACAGGTTGATGCTTGGTGTCGCACGCGACAGGTAGCTCTTGCCGATCTGCAGCACGATCGTCGCGAATACCAGCGGCGCGGCGAGCAAGGTGGTTGTCGACAGCACCCAGCCGACCTGAAAGACGATCGGCCGAAGCGACACCATGTCGATTGGCTGCCCGACCGGCCAGACCCGGAAGCTCGCATACAGCACCTGCACGACGATCAGATGCGCGTCGATCGAAAAGAACAGCAGGATGCTGGCGACGAGCATCAGACCGGACACGACATCCGACGTCGCGCCGTTCAGCGGATCGTTCATTACCGCCATCGCGAGCCCCATTTGCGTCGAGACCAGATAGCCCAGCAGCAGAAAGACCGAGTGAACGAAATGAAACGCCGCCCCGAACAAGAAGCCGATCAGGATCTGCTCGGCGCACAGGAGCGCGCCTTGCGCGGAGAACACGCGCACGCCCGCGTCGCCGGCCACGGGCAGCGCAATGGTCGCGAGCAACAGCGCGATCATCGTGCGCATCCGCATCGGCACGGCGTTGTCGCCGGCGAAGGGCGCCGTGCTCAATGCGGCGAGAATTCGGCAAAACGGCCACCAGATTCGCGCCAGCCCATCCGGCGCGGCGGCAAGGAGCGCATCCATACGCCTATCCGACCCATTGCGCCGCGCGCGCGAAGGTCGCGACGGCGTAGTCCATGAGCGTCTGCACCAGCCAGTGCCCGGCGACGATCAACATGCCGAGCGTGACGAGCAGGCGGGGCAGGAAGCTGAGCGTCTGTTCGTTGATCTGCGTCGCGGCCTGGAAGAGCGCGATGACGAGCCCGACGAGCAGGCTCGGGACGATGATCACCGCGGCCATCACGGTGACGAGGCGAATCGCGTTGCCGACGAGTTCGACGGCGAGATCGGAAGTCAGCATCAATAGGCCCGGATACTGGTAGTCAGCGTGTTGACGGTCAGCGTCCAGCCGTCCACGAGCACGAACAGCAGCAGCTTCAACGGCAGCGAGATGACGAGCGGCGACAGCATCATCATCCCCATCGCCATCAGCGTCGAGGCGACGACGAGGTCGATGATCAGGAACGGCAGGAACAACATCGCGCCGATCTGGAAACCGGTCTTGAGTTCGCTCAACATGAACGCGGCGGCCTTGACGACGAACGCGTGATCGTCCGGCCGCGCTATGTCGCGCTCGCCGGACAGCCGTGAAATCTGCGCGAGACTCGCTTTGCTGGTCTGCGCGAGCATGAAGCGGGAAAGCGGCTGTTCGGCGCGCGCGATGGCTTCGCGAAACGTGATTTCGTTGCGGTCGAAGGGTTCGATCGCGACGCGCCACACGTCGATGCCGACCGGACGCATCACGAGCAGCGTCAGTAACAGCGCGACGCTCGTGATGACCCGCGCGGGCAATCCTTGCTGCAGGCCGAGCGCTTGCCGCATCAGCGCGAGCACGATCGCAAAGCGCAGGAAGCTCGTCATCACGATGGCGAGCGCGGGCAGCAAGCCCAGCAGCGTCATGAACAGCAGGATCTGCGTCTTGACGCTGTAATCGCTGCTCAGGCCGAGTTCCGCAGCGGGCAGCGTCAACGTATCGGCGGCGGCCGGCGCGGCGCCGACGGCCGCGAGCATCGGCACGAGCGCGAACGTTGCAGCCGCGCGCAGGGTTGGAGGCAGCGTCGACGTCATGGCGTGAAATCGCCGAGCTGCTCGAGATCGACGATACGCAGACCGTAGTTCTCTCCGCTGACGACGACTTCCGCGTGGCCGACGGTCGTGCCGTTGACCTTCACGACGAGCGGATCGCCCGCCAGCCTGTCGAGTTCGAGCACCGAGCCGGCGTCGATGTTCATCAGCTCGGCGAGCGACACGGTCGCGGCGCCGACTTCGAGCGTGAGTTGTACCGGGATCTTCGTCAGCAGCCGACGCGAATCGCGCCGCGGCGTCGCGGCGGCCTCGTGCGCATCGTCGGGGAGGTCCGGCCGCAGATCGTCCAGAAGCGCATCCAGATCATCGTGTTTGTGCGAATCCATCGACTACTCCATAGCGTCAAAATCGTTGAGGCAGAGCTTTCCGTCGTGTTCGGAAATCGTTGCCGAGAAAAGCCGCGCGCCGGCCACCAGCACGCGCGCCGGCGAATGGAGGCGCACCGGCAACAGGCAGCCCGCGCGTAGCCGCAGCACGTCGCCGAACGGCACCTCGACGTCGATCAGTTGCGCGGTCAGCTTCAGTTGCAGGCGCGTCGCGAGCGGCGCGTCGTGGCATCCGGCGGGCGTGGTGCGGCGCATCGCCGTGGCGAGATGGTCGAACAGCCGGCGCTGCCACGCGTCGTCGAGCGCCAGGGCGATCTGGCCGAGTTCGCGTCGAGCCGCATCCGCGACGTCGCACATCACGAACAGACGGGGGCGGGAGGCGTCGGGCGGCGCGGATTCCTCCGGCGTTCGTGCGGAGGGAATCGAGCGGGCGCACGCAAGCGCGAGGTCGCGTGCGAATCGCTGCGCCAATCGTCGCTCGGTGGACGTCTCCGGGGCGGGAGGCGAATCCGGCGCGGGCAGGTCGTCGAGCGGCGTCGCCGGCAACGGTGCTGCGTCGTGCGCGTCGGCGGGGTCCTTCGGGTTTTCCGCCGCGGACGGCGCGACGGCGACGGGCATGACTGCCGGCCCGTACCGCTGCTCCAGCAACGCGAGCAGCACGGCGCGATCGACATGGACGCCGATCTCGCCTTCGTCGAGCCGTTCGTATCGCCACGGCAACGTCGGGAGGGCGCCCGCGTCGGAACCGAACGAGACGCGACGAATCGTCAGCGCGACGCCTTGCCGACGTTCCGCGTGCACGTCGAACACGCCTTCGATGCGACGCGCGAGCGTGTCGCCGAACGCGTCGAGCCGGTGCGTGGGACGCCCGAGCATGCGCGGATCAAGGGTTCGGTGAGGGCCGAGCTGGGCCGTCGTTCTATTCGAACAATGTGTCATCGGTTCTCGATCGGATTCAAGTCGTTTTCGGATTGCCTTGTTTTCGCTTGATGAATCTCATGCGCTATCGCAGTGAATGGTCGAAATGTCGTCGCATGAATGCAAGCGGTCTGAATTCGGCGACGCAATGAATCGGTGTCACGCGACAGGCGACTCGTTGAAGCGCCATGGCGCAAATGCCGATCGCGCCGAATTCCGTTTCGTTGAATACAGTGTGCATCGACCTGCGCGATCGATCCGAATGAATAAAAACGTCCGCCGCCGAGAAATTGTGAGTGGTGCTGACCGGCCCTGAATAGCGTCGTCAGGCGCGGTCAGTGCTGCCTGCGGGCGGATGCGATGAATTCCGCGCGCAACATCGTCGGACTCTGGAAATTGACCCTGAATCAGGGCGCAATTCAAGCGCGGTTTCGCGGGTGTTCGAGTCGGATGAGGCCCCGTGGAAATCGCATGATCAGACGCATTGCGGTGCGCCTGATGATTATTCAGCCGGATTCTCGGTATATCAGTGGCGCCCCAATCTCGCATCGACAAGAATGAATTACCGAGCTGCCAACCGACATATGCGGCATCGGGTTTCGATATTTCGAATTGACGCGTGACGTGTTCGTGCCGAATCGGACGCCGTTCAAAACGAGTTTGATCCTCAATCAATGAATGAGCCAGGAACCATGGAAACGATTCAGCAGGCGCGGTCCGGGTTGGACCGCGAAATGACATTGCTCGGCAGTCCGACGGGTTTGCCGGCCGCCGCGCCGGGGCGCGAGCAACACGACGACATCAACTTCACGCACGTGATGCGCGGGGTGCTGAACGCCGTCGATCGGAAGCAGGTGGACGCGGCCGACCGGGCGGCGGCCGTCGACAGCGGTCAGAGCGACGATCTGATCGGCGCGATGCTGGCGAGCCAGGAGGCGTCGCTTTCATTCTCGATGCTCACGCAGGTGCGCAACAAGCTGACGACGGCGCTCGACGATCTGCTGAAGATGCAGATCTGAGCGAGACCACGATCACGATCATTCCCAAAGGGCCCGCTTGTGTTTGCAAGACTGAAAACCGCCGTTACCGGCTGGCTGCCGTCCGATCTGCCGTTGCGACTACCGTCGTCGACCACGTTGACGCGGCTGCTGCCGCTCGTCATGTTCGCGATTGCGTTGACGGCGCTCGCCACGCTCTACATGCGCTACGACCAGGCGAACTACAAACCGCTGTTCGGCGCGCGGGAGCCCGTGCAGTTCGACGACGTGGTGTCCGTGCTCGACGCCGATGGCATCGGTTATCGCATTCATCCCGACACGGGGCAGGTGCTGGTGTCGAACGGCGATCTGGCGCGTGCCCGGATGATTCTCGCGGCGCGCGGGGTGACGGCGAAACCGGCGCCGGGACTCGACCAGGTGGACCGTGACGATCCGCTCGGCACCAGTCAATTCGTGCAGGACGTACGGTTTCGCCGCGGCCTGGAAGCGGAACTCGCGCAAAGCATCGCGACGCTCGACCCGGTGGAGCGTGCGCGCGTCCATCTGTCGATTGCGAAGTCGTCGTCGTTCGTGATGATGGACGGCGAGAAAAGTGCGGCGTCGGTCGTGCTGACACTCAAGCCGGGGCGTCGGTTGTCGAAGGAGCAGATTGCCGCCGTCATCAATCTGGTGGCCGGCAGCGTGCCCAATCTCGCGCCGGCGCAGGTGGCCATCGTCGATCAGCACGGGGCGTTCCTGTCGGCGCGCGTCGATCTGGACGGCGACCTGTTCGGCGACGACGCGGCGGCCCGCATCCGGGACGAGGTCGCACGGAACGTACATAGCCTGCTCGCCCCTTCGCTCGGCAGCGGCAGCTTCCGCGTGAGCGTGACGGCCGTCGTGAACAACGACCGCGTCGAGGAGACGCGCGAGCAATACGGCGCCGAGCCGAAGGTGCTGAACGAGGCGACGCGTGACGAACAGAATCGCGATCGCGTCGCGCTCGGCGTGCCGGGCTCGCTGAGCAATCGCCCGGTGGACGTTCCCGCTGCGTCCGGCGCGGCGGCGGATGGCGGCACACGGCGCAACGCGACGACCCGCCAGTTCGCGTACGACCGCAGCATCCGGCAGATCAAGCGCGGGCGCGGTCAGCTCGAGAAACTGAGCGTGGCCGTCGTGCTGGACAACGCGGCGTCGCCCACGAAGGGCAAGCCGTGGTCGGCGGATCAGCTCGGGCGGATCGACGGAATTCTTCGCGGCGGTCTGGGCATCGATGCCGCGCGAGGCGACCAGTTGATCGTTTCGTCGCTCGACTTTGCAAAGGCGCCCCCGGAGCAGCCGTGGTGGCAGCGGGCCGACACGCTCGAACAGGGCGGATGGTATCTGACCTACGGATTGGCTGCGCTGTTCGGCTATCTGGTGATCGCGCGTCCGCTGCTGCGCATGATGCAGCAATGGGTTCAGCACACGTACGGCGGCCCCGCCGGCGCCACTGCAACGCCAGCGCCGCTTCATGACGAGCATGCGGCGCCCGGGCAAGGCAGTGAAGGAGCAGGGCCGGGCCGGGGCATGCCGCTCCTCGGCGATATCGAATTGCCGCCCGCCGGCTCGGGCCTCGAAGTGCTGATCGACTACCTGCACACGCTGTCCGAGAAGGAGCCGGAGCGGGTTGCCGAAGTCGTCAAACAATGGATCAGGAACGATGGACACGCCAGTCACTGACGCCCGCGTGCGGGGCTCGATCGAGCAGGCCTCGATCATTTTGCTGAGCGTCGGCGAGGCGCGCGCGGCCGACGTGCTGCGCTGCCTGTCGCGCGACGAGCTGCTCAAGATCACGCAGACCATGTCCGGCATGGGCGGCCTCAAGGTCGACACCGTGAAGGCGGCGCTGCAGCTCTTTTTCGACGAATACCGCGAGCAGAGCGGCATTCACGGCGCGTCGCGCATGTACCTGCAGCGCGCGCTCGATCTCGCGCTTGGACACGACATCGCGAACACGGTGCTGGACAGCGTCTACGGCGACCGTATCCGCCCGAAGATGGCGCGGCTGCAGTGGGTGTCGCCGCGCTGGCTCGCCGACCGCATCATGAACGAGCACGTCCGGATGCAGGCGGTATTCGTCGCGTTCCTGCCGTCGGACCAGGCGACGAAAGTGATCGAGGCGCTGCCGCCCGAGACGCGTGACGTCGTGCTGTTCAACATCGCGAAGCTCGATGAGGTCGAGCACGCGTTGATCGCGGAGCTCGAGGAACTGATCGAGCACTGCCTGACCGATCTGGATCGGCGCGGCGCCGTCGTCGAGGGCATCCGTCAGGCCGCCGAGATCATCAATCGCCTGTCGGGCGACCGTCTGCGGATGATCGAGCTGATGCGCGCGCACGACCCGGGTGTCGCAACCGAGATCGAGACCAGCATGTACAGCTTCGACATGCTGGCGCGCCAGAACGATGCGGCGCTCGGTCGAATCATCGAGATCGCGCCGGTCGAGGAATGGGCGGTCGCGCTCAAGGGCGCCGAGCCGGGCGTGCTGGCCGCATTGCAACGCGTGATGCCGAGGCGTCAGGTGCAGGTCTTCGATGACGCGATTCGCCGCACCGGGCCGCTGCCCGGGACGCGCGTCGAGCAGGCGCGCCGCGACATCATGGCGCGCGTGAGGGCGCTGGCCGACGACAAGGAAATCGAGTTGCGGCTCGTTGATGAGGACGTCGTCGAGTGAAGACCTATCAGCGTTACCGATTTCCGCCGCTCCGATCGCCCGGGACAACGCCGCCGCCGGCCGGCGCGCTCGCGTCCGCGGCAGAGCCTTTGGATCCGGCATTCGACGCGCGCATCGAAGCGGGCTACCGGCAGGGCGTGGCGGACGGCTATCGCGCGGGTTTCGAGCGCGGTGAGGCCGACGGCTTGCGGCAGGGACGCACGACGGGCGCGCAGGAGGCGAGCGACGCGCTGCGGAGCGAGCATGCGGGCACCGCCGAGGTGCTCGACGCGATGCGGGAGGCGTTCGGCCGGATGCACGCCGAGTATCTCGCCGCGCGCCGCACCGAACTGGTCGACCTCGTGGCGCGGGTCGCGCGGCAGGTGATCCGCTGCGAACTGACGCTGCAACCCGGCCAGATGGCGGCGCTGATCGACGAAACCCTGGCGTTGATGCCGGCCGCGTCCGGCATACCGGAAGTGCGCCTGCATCCGGACGAATGCGCGCGCCTGTTCGAACTGTTTCCAGAGCGCGCGCAGCAATGGCGGCTGGTCCCGGATGCGCGGCTCGAGGCCGGCGAATGCCGCGTCCTGCTGGGCGGCAATGAAGCCGATGCCGGATGCCGGCACCGGTTCGAGTCGTGCATGGAGCGCGTTGGCGAACAGTTGTTCGCGGCGCCGAACGGCGAAGTGCCGGTGGACACCGTCGCGCCGACGCCGGCATCCGGGGAGGGACGCTCGTGATCTTGTCTGCACTGCGTAATGTCGCGCTCGAACAGGTGCCCGTCGCCCGGCTGACCGGCCGGCTCACCGGCGTGACGGGGCTGCTGCTGAAGGCGTCGGGCTGTCCGCTCGAAACGGGGCGGCGCTGTGTGATCGAGGCGGGCGACGGCGGCTGGATCGACGCGCAGGTGGTCGGATTCAACCGCGACGAGTTGTTGCTGATGCCGTTCAAGAAACCGGTCGGGCTCGTGGCCGGCGCACAGGTGTTCGCCTGTGATCGCCAGGCGGAGCTGCGCATCGGTCGCGCGTGGCTCGGCCGCATCGTCAACGGGCTCGGCGAGCCGATCGACGGCCGCGGCCCGCTGACGGGCGGCGTATTGCTCAAGCCGGGGCAGGCGGTCAATCCGCTGCGCAAGCGTCCGGTGCGCGACGTGCTGGACGTCGGCGTGCGGGCGATCAACGGGATGCTGACGCTCGGGCGCGGCCAGCGCGTCGGGCTGATGGCGGGCAGCGGCGTCGGCAAGAGCATGTTGCTCGGCATGATCACGCGCGCGACCGCCGCCGACGTCGTCGTGGTCGGGCTGATCGGCGAGCGGGGCCGCGAGGTGCGCGAATTCGTCGAGCACGCGCTCGGCGAAGCGGGGCTTGCGAAGGCGGTGCTGGTCGTCGCGCCGGCGGACGAATCGCCGCTGATGCGCGTCAAGGCCGCAGACCTGTGTCACGCGATCGCCGCGCATTACCGGGATACCGGCGCGGACGTGCTGTTGCTCGTCGATTCGTTGACGCGCTATGCGATGGCGCAGCGCGAGATCGCGTTGGCGGTCGGCGAGCCGCCGGCAACGCGCGGGTATCCGGCATCCGTGTTCGGCATGTTGCCCCATCTCGTCGAGACCGCCGGCAACGGCGAGGGCGACGGCAGCATGAGCGCGATCTACACGGTGCTCGCGGAGGGCGACGACCAGAACGATCCGATCGTCGATACCGCGCGCGCGATTCTCGACGGGCACATCGTGCTGACTCGCGAGCTTGCCGAGCGGGGCCATTACCCGGCGATCGACGTCACCCGCTCGGTGAGCCGCTGCATGACGCAGGTGGCGGACGGCGCGCACGTCGCGTGTGCGCGCAAGGTCAAGGAAATGATCGGCCGGCATGAACAGGTGAGGGACCTGATTCCGCTGGGAGGCTACGTCAAGGGGGCGGACCCGGCGACGGACGAAGCGGTGGCGAAGGCTGCCCGAATCGACGCGTTCCTTCGGCAGGACCTCGACGAGATCGCGCGCTGCGACGCGACGCTCGCGCTGCTTCAGGCGCTGACCGAATGAACGACGGACGCACGATCGCGAGTCTCGCGGGCCTGGTGCGCGCGCGCGAAGCCGAAATCGACCGGATCGCCGTGGATCTCGCGCGGCAGGAGGCGATACGCCGGCGTCACCAGAGCAGCCTCGGCGCGCTGCGCGCGCTGCTCGATGGCGCGGCCCGGCCGTCGGGCACGGCATCGGCGGCGATGGCCGGGAACGACTGGCGATATCGGCAGGCGTTGCGCGACACGATTGCCAGGCAGCGCGAGACGTTGCGCCTGCATGAGGAGGACATGCAGTTGAGCCGTCAGTTGCTGGCCGCGCAAATGGCCCGGTGCGAGATCTGGCGGCGCGAGCTTGCGCGGCGACGGTGCGCGCTGGCCACCGTCCGGCAGCGTGCGGAGCAACGCACGCAGGATGCGCTGGCCGTGCAGGTGTGGTGGTGGGCGTCGGCATGACGGCAGGCGCGGCGAGCGCAGGGCAGTGGATGCCAATTGGATGAATGGAGAGAAACCTATGCTGAAAGTGACGAATCCGAAGGCGACGGCGGAACAGTTCGCGCAGATTTACATGGCGCGTTCGAAGGATCTGCTGACGATGCAGGTGGCGCGAACGAGCGACGACAAGAAGGCGCAGTTGTCGCTGAGAAACACGCTGACGATGTTCCAGAAGGCGCTGGGCGACGCGGTCGCGGGCGGCAGCCTGATGCGGCGCGTGGCGACGCTGTCGAATCCGCAACTCGCAACGGTGACGCTGGCGCCGGACGCCAAGCCAGGTGAGTACCAGTTTCATGTCGAACGGCTCGCCACCGCGAACCAGCAGGCGATCGACCTGCCGGCCGCAATCGACGCACGCGACGCCGGTCGACTGACGATCAAGGTCGGTGACGACGTCGAAGTCGTCGTCGATATCGCGAGCGCGGACAAGGATGCGGATGGCAAGGTGTCTGCGCAAGAACTTGCACGCGCCATCAATACGGACCGGAGCACGAATGGCGCAGTGCGCGCGGCAATCGTCGGCGACAAGCTCGTCTTGACCGCGGCCCGGACGGGCGCGCAGAGCCGGATCACGTTCGCCACCGACACGCTGACCGATCCGACGCTGGCCGTCGCTTTCGAGGGGGCGCGAGAAACCGTGAAGGCGCAGGATGCGCGAATCATCCTCGGCGACAGGCAGAGCGGCCTCGCGATCGAGCAGGCATCGAACACGCTCGATTCGATCGACGGCGTGAGCATCGCGTTCAACCAGGCCGGAGCGTCCGGCTCGGTGTCGGTCGCCGTCGACAACGCCGGCACCGTGGATGGCGTGAAAGCGTTCGCCGATGCGTACAACGCACTGATGCGCTCGATCGCCGATCTGACGCGTTCCGGCGACGCGGCGCGGGGCGACCCGGGCGGGCCGTTCTCGGCCGATGCGGGCGTGCGCGCGCTGGTCGGTCAGATCAAGGCGGCGCTGCGCCAGCGCGTCGAGGGTCTCAATCTTTACGACCTCGGAATCGATACGGATCGCTACGGAATGCTGAACGTCAACGCGTCGTCGCTCGACGCGACACTGAGGACGAACGCCGCCGCACTCGACGAATTCTTCGGCGACGCGACGCGCGGACTGGCCGGCAATCTGACCCGAGTGCTCGATCGATGGCTGGACGCCGCGAGCGGTCAGCTGAAGCGGCGCGAGGAATCGATCGACGCGAGCGAGAAAACGATCGTCGCAAGGCAGGCGGACTGGGATCGCCGCCATGCGAGCGTGCTCGAGCGCTACACGAAGGAGTTCACCCAGCTCCAGATCATGCAGCAAAAAATGGAAAGCACGCTCGAGCAGCTGAAGGCCCTGTTCTCGACGAACAAGGATTGACAGCGGGTCGTGCCGCGCCAGTCGGCTGGAGGATCAAGCATCTTGGAATACATCGGATATCGCAGCTACCACGCTGCCAACCTGGAATCGCGGATCGCGAACGGATCGCCGATTCAACTCGTGCTGCTGCTGACCGACGGGCTGCTCGACGAAATGGCCCGTGCGCGGGCGCACATTCTTGCGCGTCGCATCGAGGCGAAAGGCGCGAGCATCGGCAAGTGCATCGAGCTGGTGGACGGCCTGTCGAGCGCACTCGATGTGTCGTCGGGCAGCGAAGTCGCGACGAATCTCGTCGCGCTGTACGACTACTGCGTTCAACGTCTGAACGAGGCGAGCATCGCACTCGACGTCGCCCCGCTCGACGAAGCCGTGCGACTGATCTCGGTGCTCCGGGAGGGATGGCAAGGTGCGGAAGATGCAGCCGGTTGACGATGCGTCGGCCGTGCGTGTGCGTCTGCGTGTCGCGCTGCGCACGCATGCCCGTCTGCTGAGGGCCATCGTGCACGAACACCGCTGGGCCGAGCTGCCGGCGCTCGACGCGGACGTCAGCGCACTGGCGAGGCACTGCGCGGGCGATGGCGCGCGCGATCCGGAGCTGGACACGACGTTGCGGGACCTCGCACGGGCATACGCGGTGGCGATTCGCGGTCTCGCCGACGCGCGCGCGGTGATAGGCCACGCGCTGGCCGGTATGAGCGAGTTCGAGGAACGGGGGATGGCCTACGCGGCGACGAACGGGAGCGACAGATGAATGGAACCATTTCAACGACACCTCACTTGCGCGATCGCGCGGCGGGGAACGCGGTCGGCGACCGGGCCGTAGCGGAGCCAGTCATGCCGGATAGTCGGGGCGAAACGAACGAGACCGTCGCGCCTGCCGGCGACGCAGTGCTACATCCGGTGACGTCGCCGATTAATTTCCACACCGAATCATTCCGGAATGTGATGGCGATACTCGACACGCTTGACCTGCCGGCGGCGCCCTTGTCGGCGGACTGTCGAACGGATGGCGCGTCAGCCGACGGCGACGTTTCGGTCGCGCCTGGGCCGGACGTGAAGGGCGGTCCGGGATTCAGCCCGGAAGTGAGCGTGCACCACGCGTTCCGCGACAACCAGGTCATCGAATCCGTTCCGATCCGGCGGCCTGTTTCGCAGCGAAGCGGGGGCGATCGATTTGCCGCTGGCGCCGACCGCGAATCGAGTGCGGAGAATCGGTCCGTTCCATCCGCCATGCAGCCGCGCAGCGAGCGTGCGCGGCCGCTGGCGGTACCAGCAGCCGTCGCGGTGGTCGTCGACAAACAGCCGATCGGCGCCAGCGGGGCCGTGCCGGATGGGCGCGTGCCGCACGCTGGCATCGCATGGCCGGCGGCGGCCGACGGATCGGGCGCCGGCGTGCGCGTTGCCGCAGGCCAGGCGGGCACCTTGCCTTGGGGGCCGCAGCTCCTGAAGGCGCTGGGCGAGCAGATCGATGTGAACGTGCAGCGCGGCGTCGGGCACGCGGTCATTCGTCTCGAGCCGCAATCGATGGGCACGTTGCAGATTGCGATTCGTCACGAGGACGGCGCGCTGCAGATCCGGATGGTCGCGTCGCACGAGGACGTCGTACGCCAATTGCAGGCGGTCGTCGATGCGCTTCGACAGGATCTCGCCGCGCGACAGCACGGCGATGTGACCGTCGTGGTGCGGCAAGGGCAAGGGTTCGGCCATCGCGAGCGCGGCGCGCGGGACGGTGACGCCGGGGCATCGCAGGGACGCAAGCGGCCCGGCGCGGCGCTCTCGGCGGTGGACGCCGCGCACGGCGACGCACGGTTTCATCTCGACGGACGAGCAACACGCTAACGACACGGAAGGGAGCGGATTTCGATGAACAGGAAATTGCTGATCTGGGGCGGCGGGGGCACGGTGCTGCTGACCGCGCTGGCCGCCGGTGGCATCTGGTCTTACCAGAACCAGGCGGCGAACACGCCTCACGCGGCGGCGCCCCCCGCAGCGGCCGACACGCACAAGTACATCAGCGTCGACCGGATCGTCGTGATGCTTCGCATGCCTCCGGACGCCGGCTTCGTGCCACCTTACGTCGAGGAAACCCATTATGCGGTGCTCGATCTCGTGCTGAAGACGACGCCCGCCCAGGAAGCGATGGCGCGCGCGCATATCCCGCTGCTGCGCAGTATCGCCGTGCGAGTGGCGGCGCGCTACACGCTGGAAGACGTCCGCAGGAAGAACCTGTCGGAGATCTCCGCGTCGCTCAATCGCGCGTTCATCAGTTCGTACAAGGGGCGGCACGTCGAGATGCCTTTTGAGAAGGCGATGATCAGCCGGCTTCTGGTGGAGTGATCGCCATGACGACCTGTATCGGCAACATCGACGCGCGAACGCGCCACGCGGACGCGAATCCGGCAGTCGAGCTGGCGTGGCTGCTCGAGTACGCGCCGATCGTCAAGCGTGCGGCACGTCAGTTGAGCTGGCAGGCCTGCGGCGCGATCGCGATCGAGGACATGGAGCAGATCGGACTGATGGGATTGCTCGAGGCGCTGCGCCGCTACGGGGCGCCCGACGCGGCATTTGGCGGCTATGCGTTGAAGCGGGTGCGCGGCGCGATTCTCGACGAGCTGCGTCGCCACGACTGGCGGCCCCGCATGGTGCGGCAGGACGCGCACCGCGTGCGCGATTGCGAGCGCGACCTGCGTCGATCACTCGGGCGCGAACCGACCGAGACCGAGGTGAGTGGCGCACTCGGCATCAGTGCGGCCGAGTATCGGCAGCGGGTGATGGCGGGCAACGCGGAGGCGATGGCGAGCCTCGACAGCCTGCTCGACGGAGAGGCGCTTGCCTTCGTAGAGAGTCCGGAGCGGCGAGTCGTGCAGCGCCGCAGCCTCGAACAGGCGCTCATGCGGTTGCGCGATCGCGAGCAGCGCGTGATTCAGCTCTACTACGAATTCGATCTGAGCTTGCGCGAGATCGCCGCGGTGCTCGGGCTGACGGAAGCCCGCGTCTGCCAGATCAACAAGGCGGCGCTCGGGAAGATGCGAGACGCGATAGGTGACGCATGAGCAGGCCATCTTCGCTCGATTCGGGCATTTATCTTTTCACAGGGCAAACATGAGACTGTCGACTATGAAACCGCGCGCGCCGCAGGAACCGGGCAGCACGGCGCCCCACGTTGCACCGGTCGGCCGGGCCGGCGCCGCCGTGAGTGCGCCGGCGGCCCGCACGGACTTCTCGATCGAGGCGGTCCGGTCCGCCCAGGCGGCGCTGCGCAGCCTGCCGGATTTCGACGAGGCGCGCGTCGACGCGTTGCGCCTCGCGCTCGCGGAAGGTCGCATTCCGTTCGACGCGGGCAGGCTGGCCGAGCTGATTCAGCGTTTTCACGGAGGGCGGGAATGACGCGCAACGAAGCGTTCGCGAAGATCCTCGACGGGATTCGCGCCGATCTGGCCCGCTACGCCGAAATGAAAGGGCTGCTCGACCTGCAGTTCGCCGCCGCATTGCGTCGCGACGGCGCATCGCTGATGGCGACGGGCAACGCGATTCTCGCGCTCGCCGATGCGCTTCGCGCAAGTCACGAGATGCGCAGGCGGTGCATGCACGTGCTCGTCAGCCCGTTGGAGCCGGAATCGATGACGCAGGCATGGGCGGCGTTGCCGGGCCGGGTGCGCGAGCGGCTGACGCGTGTGGTGGCGCAGTTCGAATCGCAAATTCAGGAATGCAGAAACCTGAATCAGCGCAATGCGGCGCTGTTGATGTCGCAGTTTGAAATCGCGCAGCGCGCACTGTACGGCGAGGTCGATACCTATGTGGGTCGGTGACGCGTCGAACTGGCTGCCGACCGGCGCGATACGGGCCGAAAGCGATGCGCCGTATTCTCGCGCGTCCGGATTGGCCGTCGGCGCGTTTCGCGCGGCGTTCGCACAACTGCGGCGCGAGATCGAGACGATCGTTTCCGAGGGTTTCCCTCGCATCGGGGGCGACGCATGGCGCGGGGCGCCGCCGCTGCGGCATCCGGGCAGCGAGGCGGCTCGACCGGCGGCGGACGTGGCGCCGGCCCGTCCGGCCACCAGCCCGCGTGCGTTTCTCGACGACATCTTGCCGTTCGCTCGCGAGGCGGCGGCCGCGCTGGGTGTGTCGGTGGATCTGGTCGCCGGGCACGCGGCGCTCGAATCGGGCTGGGGGCGGCATCCGGTGACGATGCGTGACGGGGCGGACAGCCACAACCTGTTCGGCCTGAAGGCGGGTGCGGGATGGGCAGGCAGCGTTGTCGACGTGCCGACGACCGAATTCGTCGACGGCACGCCACTGAAAACGGTGGAGCGGTTTCGCGCATATCCGGATTATCGCGCGGCGTTCGCGGACTATGTCGCGATGCTCAAGGGGAATCCGCGGTTTCGCGATGTCGTCGGCGCGGGACGCAACGCGGCCGTGTTTGCGGCGGCGCTGGCGCGGGGCGGCTATGCGACCGATCCCGCTTATGCGTCGAAGCTGCGCCGGGTGGTCGCCGATGTGGCGGCGATGCGCGCCGGCCGCGACGGCGGGCTCACCGGGACACGTCGGACGTCGGCAGATCGATCGGCTCCGCGCTTGCCTCGCCGGTAACGCGAGCCTGAATCTCGCGTGCGGCGCTGCCGTTGCCGACGCGCAGGCGCACGATGTCGCCCCGTGCGCCAGGCTGCATCGCCACGCCGGTATTGACGACCTGAGCCGATCCGATGCGCGCGACGATGCGCACGGTCTGGCCACGCCGGATCAGCGCCGGCGCCTGCAGGGCGCGATGCGACAGGGGCTGCCCTTGGCGCAGGGCGCGGCGGTTGAGCTTGCCGATCGCATCGTCGGCACGCGTCACCGTGTCGGTGAGCGACGACAACGTCCGCACGGCCGAATCGAGATCGTCGTGCGTGAGCGGTTGACCCGCAGCGATGTTCCGCGACGCGACGGGGATCGTCGCGGTGATGGTTGCCCGAGCGATGAATTTCGCGGTTCGGCCGGTGCTCGGGCAGTGCGCGGTGAGCACGATGCGGCTCAGCCGGACCGGCTCGCCGACCGAGATATCGAACGGCGTGGCGCAGCCGGGCGCAGGGCGGCGCGGCGGCGGTACGACGACCGCGATGGCTGCGTCGTCCAGCCCCGCACGTTGCGCGCGCGCGGTCAGTTCCGCGAGCGCCGCGGCGTGCGCGCGGGCTTGCAGCGCGGGCGAAGGCGGGGCGGCGTGCGTGCAGGACATCGGCAGCAGGAGAAGGGCAATCGGGAAACGAATCGTGCGCATGATGTGAAATGGAATACGTTCTAGCCGCGACATAAAGACGAGACGGGCCCGGTTCGGAATCGATGAGCGAAGTGTAAATGAAGGAGAACGAAATGGCATTTGATCTGGCGAACGGGCTCGGGCCGCATCCGGTCGCGTTGAGATTGCGGGCGGCGCGCACGGAGATCATCGCGTCGAATCTGGCGAACCTCGATACGCCGGGCTATCAGTCGCGAGACCTGGATTTTCGGCGAAGCATCGCCGATGCGGCCGGCAACGCGTATCCGGGGGTGCCGCTCGCGGACGCCGCGACGCTCGGCTATCGCGTGCCGTTCCAGGCGTCGCAGGACGGCAACACGGTCGAGCTCGGCGTCGAGCAGGCGGCATTCGCGCAGAACGACGTGGATTTTCAGACGAGCATCGCGTTTCTCAACCTGCGGATTCGCGGTCTGCATGTCGCGATCACGGGCAACACGTAATGAAACGCGGTGTTTTGCATCTTTCCGAGGAGGTGTCATGAGTTTCAGGGAAATCGCGCAGATCGCCGGCTCCGCCATGTCGGCGCAGACCGTGCGTCTCAACACGATTGCCAGCAATCTGGCCAACGCCGATGCGGCGTCCGCCACCGAGGCCGATGCGTATCGCGCGCGCAGGCCCGTCTTCGCATCGGTGTTTCGCATCGATGAGGATGGCGAATCGATGGGCGCGCGCGTGCAGGTGCTCGACGTCGTGACGAGCACGGAGCCGCTGCGCAAGGTTCATCAGCCGGGTCATCCGCTCGCCGATGCGCAAGGCAACGTGCTGTATCCGAACGTCAACGCGGTGGAGGAAATGACCGACATGCTGTCCGCGTCGCGCGCGTATTCGACCAACGTCGAGGTGCTCGCGCGCGTGAACGGCATGCAGCGCGAGCTGCTCAGGCTCGGCCAGTAACGAACCCTTATCGCTATGAGGACAACATGTCGAACCCAATCCAGCTTTCGCCGGCAAGCATGCCGTTCAACGCCGATGCGACGCGCGCGCCATCGGGGACGGTGACCGGCGGGACGTCGACGGACATCTTCGCGAAGATGCTGAGCGCGCAGATCCAGAACCAGGACCCGCTCGACCCGATGGATTCCGCGCAGTTCGTGTCGCAGATCATGCAGGCGCAACAGACGGCGTCGCTCAATACGGTCGTGAATCTGGTGGAGAACAGCATGGGCTTGATCGGGAAATTGATCACCGTGGCGCTTGGAACGCACGTCGGATCGCAGGTGATGGCGCAAGCCGATTCGGTCGATGTGAGCGACCACGTGGTCAACGGGCGCATCGCGCTCGATCGCGACGCATCGGATGTGACCGTCGTGCTCACCGGCGCATCCGGCGGCGTCAAGCACATCGCGCTCGGTGCGCGCCCCAAGGGCGACGCGCCGTTCCGCATCGACCCCACCCAGCTCGGCCTGGCCCCCGGCCGTTACCGGATTCGCGTCGAGACCGGCGACGGCACGCCGCCGGCCAATATCGAAGGCACGCTCGAGAACGTGCGTCTCGGTGCCGACGGCAAGGTGATCCTGCGCGTGGCCGGCGTCGGCGACGTCGACACCGCGGCGATCGTCAGTTTTCAGGGCCGCTGACCCACTCACCCATCACGCAAGGAATACACATGAGTTTCAACATCGCTTTATCGGGCATCAATGCCATCAACAATCAGCTGACGACGATCAGCCATAACATCGCCAACACCGGCACCTACGGTTTCAAGTCCGGCCGCGCGAACTTCGCGACGATGATCTCGGGCACCCAGGCGAACGGCGCGTACATCGGCTCCGTCACCCAGAGCATCGGCGTGGGCGGCGGCGTGTTCGCGACCGGGCGCGGGCTCGACGCCGCGATCGACGGTAACGGCTTCTTCGTCACGAAGGACGCCGACGGATCGACGCTCTTTACGCGCGTCGGCATCTTCCAGCGTGATGCCGACGGCTATCTCGTCGACGCGTTCGGCCGCCGTGCGCAAGGTTATGCGGCAGGCGGCACGTATGGCGACCTGCAGATTCCGGTCGGCGTGGCGCCCGCGAAGGCAAGCGATCGCCTCGACTACGCCGGTAACCTGTCGGCGGACTGGGAGGCGCCTGCGCAAGCGGTGTTCGACAAGGATGACGACACATCCTTCAATCACACGGTGTCGTCGGCCGTCTACGACTCGCTCGGACGGCAGCACATCGTTACGCAGTACTTCGTGAAGGCGCCATCGCCGTCGACGGACGTCACAGTGCATTACGCGATGAACGGCGAACGCATCGACGGTTCGGCGACGCTGAGCTTCGATACGCACGGCCGGCTGACGTCGCCGACGGCGCCGACACCGCTGAACCTCGGCACGCCGGAGGGCGCGGCGCCATTGACCCTCGCCATCCATTACGCGGGCGCGACGCAGGTCGCGGGTGAAGCGTCGACGATGGTCAATCGCGACAACGGCCACGCGGCCGGCGTGCCGGGCGAGCCGACGCTCGACTCGCGCGGCAACGTCGTCGTCCAGTACAGCAACGGCCAGACGCGTACGCTGGGCACGATCGCGCTTGCAACCTTCCCGAGCCCGGACGGACTGGAGGCGGCAGGCGACACTGCGTGGCGAGCGTCCTCCGCGTCGGGCAACGCGTTGCTCGGCACCGCCGGTGCCGGTGCGCTCGGCAAGCTGGTGACCAGTTCGCTCGAACTGTCGAACGCGGACGTGACGAAGGAGCTGGTCGACATGATGACCGCGCAGCGCAACTATCAGGCGAATTCGAAAGTGCTGTCGACGGAGAATCAGATGATGCAGGCGTTGATGCAGGCGCTTTGATCATGGACGCATTGATCTATACGGCAATGAGCGGTGCCGACCGCGCGTGGCATGGGCTCGAGGTGCATGCCAACAACCTGGCGAACGCGCAGACCGACGGTTTCCGAGCGGAACTGGAGATGGCGCAATCGCGCGCGGTGCGCGGCTACGGCTACGACTCCCGCCATCTGGCGAAGCCCGAGTCCGGCGCCGTGAGCGGTCGCGCGGGCGTGCTGGCGGAAACCGGCCGGGAGCTGGACGCGGCGATTCAGGGGGGCGGCTACTTCACCGTCGCCGACGCGAACGGCGTGCGCTACACCCGTGCCGGCAATTTCGAAATCGATGCGGACGGGGCGCTGACCGTCAACGGCCGAGCGGTGATCGGCGAGGGCGGCCCGATCGTGCTGCCGGAGTTCACGAGCCTGCGGATCGGCGAGGACGGCACGATTTCCGTGACCGCGCCCGGCGACGCAGATGTGCAGGCCGTCGATCGCCTTGCGCTCGTCGATGCACCGGCAGCCGACCTGGTCAAGGACCCGGCGGGGCTGCTCGTCGCGCGCGACGGTCAGCCGCTGCCGCCGGCCGAGGACGTGCGCGTGATGGGCGGGCATCTGGAGCGGAGCAACGTGTCGCCGGTCGCCGAGATGATCGCGACGATGTCGTTGAACCGCGCGTTCGAGGTGCAGATGCGGATGTTCGGCGCCGCAGGCGAGATGGCGGACGCCGGCAACCGGTTGATCCGGGGTTGATCGCGACGTCGACGCATAACCGATTGGAGAGAACGATGAATCAGGCAATGTGGATCAGCAAGACCGGGCTGCAGGCGCAGGATGCGAAGCTGCAGGCGATCGCCAACAATCTCGCGAACGTGAACACGGTGGGGTTCAAGCGCGACCGCGTGATGTTCGAGGATCTGTTTTACCGGATCGAGCGCCAGCCCGGCGCGCAGCTCGACCAGGACAACGCGTCGCCGTCGGGCATCCAGATGGGCAGCGGCACGCGGCTCGTCGGCACGCAGAAGATCTTCACCGACGGCAGCGTGCAGACGACCGGGCAGTCGCTGGACGTCGCGGTGACGGGAAAGGGTTTCATCCAGGTGCTGCAGGCCAACGGCGAGACGGGCTATACGCGCGCGGGACAACTGAGCGTGAACGCGGAAGGGCAGCTCGTCAACGCGCAGGGCCTGCCGCTGCAGCCGGAGATCAGCATTCCCGACAATGCGATGAACATCGTGATCGGCGAGAACGGCGTGGTCGCCGTGACGGTGCCGGGTTCGGCGACGCCGAATGAAGCGGGGCAGATCATGCTCGCGAACTTCGTCAACCCGGCCGGCCTGCTCGCGCTCGGCGACAACCTGTACATGGAGACCGTCGCGAGCGGCCCGCCGAACGAGGGCGAGCCCGGCACCGACGTGTTCGGCAAGATCAAGCAGGGGGCACTCGAAGGAGCGAACGTACAGGTCGTCGAGGAAATGGTCGACATGATCGCCGCGCAGCGGACGTACGAGATGAACACGAAGGTGCTGAGCGCGGCCGACAACATGTTGCAGCAACTGTCGCAGGCCGCGCGATGAAGCAACGCCTGCTCCTTTTGCCACCTGTCGCGCTGCTCGGTGCGTGCGCGCTGCTCGACCCGCCGCGCCCGGACTTTGCCGAGGACGATCTGCCGCCGGCCACATGGGCGCTTACCGCCCCGCGCGCCGGAGGCGTGTTCAATGCGGCGACCGCCTGGTCGCTGGCCGCCGACGGCCGGGCTTACCGGCCCGGCGATACGCTCACGGTCACGCTCGACGAGACCACGCAGGCCAGCAAGCGCGCCGATACGCGCTTCGGCAAGAGCAACGACGTATCAGTGGAGCCGGGCAGGCTGTTCGGCAGTCCGATCGATCTCGATACATCGATCGGCGCGAACCGCAAGTTCGACGGCAGCGGCAGCAGCTCGCAGCAAAACTCGCTGCGCGGCGAAATTACCGTGATCGTCACCGACGTGCTCGCGGGCGGCCTGCTTCAGGTGCGCGGCGAAAAGGTGCTGTCGCTGAATCAGGGCGAGGAGGTGATGCGTCTGACCGGCTATGTCCGGCAGGCCGACATCGACACGAACAACCGCGTGTCGTCGCGTCGAATCGCGAATGCGCGCATCCAGTATGTCGGAAAGGGTGCGCTGTCCGAATCGAATTCGGCCGGCTGGTTGACGCGGTTCCTCAACAGTCCATGGATGCCGTTCTGATGGGAAGCCCTATGCGAACACTTCGGTCGAGCATCCTGGCCGGCCCGCGCATGCTCGCGGCGACGGTGGCGGCGACGGTTGCGCTGCTCGGCGCGCCGTCCTCGTGCGGCGCGGCGACGATCGGCGCGCTGGTCAACATCGAGGGCGTTCGCGACAACCAGCTCGTCGGCTACGGCCTCGTCGTCGGCCTGAACGGCACCGGCGACGGCCAGCAGATCCGTTACACCGGCCAGTCCGTCGCGAACGTCCTCAAGCAATTCGGCGTGACGTTGCCGGAAGGCATCCGCCTGCGCTCGCGCAATGTCGCGGCCGTCATGGTCAGCGCCAGTTTTCCGCCGGGCTACAGGCCGGGCCAGAAGATTGACGTGACCGTGTCGTCGATGGGCGACGCCAAGAGCCTGCGGGGCGGGACGCTGCTGCTGACGCCGTTGCGCGCGGCAGACGGCGCGGTCTATGCGCTCGCGCAGGGCAATCTTGTCGTGCCGGGTGTGAGCGCGGAGGGCCGCGGCGGGTCGAGCGTGACGATCAATGCCACCGCGGCGGCCCGCATCCCGCGCGGCGCGACCATCGAGCAGGAAATCCGGACCGGCCTCGACGCGAAGCCGGTGGTCACGCTCAGCCTGAAACGCCCCAATTTCCAGACCGCCGCCAACATCGTCGCCGCGATCAATCGCGTTGTCGGCCATGACGTCGCGACGAGCCGCGACGGCACGAGTGTCGACGTCGGCGCGCCGGTCGATCCGACCGCGCGCGTCGAGTTCGTCGCGAAACTGAGCGCGATCAGCGTCACGCCGCAGAAGGCGCCGCCTCGCGTCGTCTTCAATTCGCGCACCGGCACGGTGGTGATCAGCCAGGGCATGACGGTGTCGCCCGCGGCGGTGTCGCACGGTGCGCTGAAGGTGACGATCTCCGAAGGCGCGCTCGTCAGCCAGCCGAATCCGTTCGGCGGCGGCGAGACCGCCGTCGTGCCGCTGTCGCAAGTCGATGTGCAGCGGGGCGGCAACCGAATGTTTCGCTGGCCAGCGGGCACGAGCCTGCAGGCGATCGTGGACACGATCAATGCAACGGGCGCGGGGCCGGACGACCTGATGGCGATCCTGCAGGCGCTCGATGAGGCCGGGGCGTTGAACGGCGAAATGGTCGTCATCTGAGGAGGGCGCGCGCATGTCGAATCCATCCATCGCCATGTCGTTACGCGTGGCGCCGCCGGGCTGGCAGGCCGGCACGCCGGCAATGCCGCCCCCGCGTGCCGGCGGCGGCCACGATGCCAGGACGCTTGACGCGGCCGAGCAGTTCGAGGCGCTCTTCGTCGCGCAGATCCTGCGGGAGATGCGCAACGCCATTCGCGAGATCAACCCGGCGGGCAGTATCTTCCGCGACCGCGCCGGCAGCGACATGACGGACCTGGCGGACGGACAGGTCGCCCGGTTGCTCGCATCGCGTCATGCGTTCGGTATCGCGGATTTCATCTTGCGGCAACTGCCCCCGGACGCCGGTACGGCCGGCTCGGCGCAGGCGTGATGCCGGTTGGCGGCGCGAATTTAAGTCGATGCGCGTGCCGGTCGCCGGATACGGCAGGGGGCCGCTTGCGCGGCTGTTTCCGCTCGCCGCCCGTCGTGGGCCGGGCGAGCATCGATCGATGAGGGAGGTAGACGATGAATATGATCGACATCGGCATGTCGGGCATCCTGGCCGCGAACCGGTCGCTCCATGCGACCAGCGGCAATGTCGCCAACATTGCGACACCCGGCTATTCGCGGCGCGGCGTGCTTCTGTCGGGCAACGCGCACGGTGGCGTCGACGCGTCGGCCGCGATGCGCATCAACGAGGGCTACCGGACACAGCAGATGTGGCAAGCGGCGAATGCGTCCGGGCGTGCACGGGCCGCCCAATCGCATCTTGACCAACTTGAAGGAATGGTGGGCGGCAACCCGGCAATCGGCGATATCCAGCACCGCGATCTCGGGCTGGGTGCGTTCTTCGGGGCACTGCGCGGCGCGACCGGCGAACCGGGCGATCCGGTGCTGCGCAACGCCGTGCTCGACACCGCAAGCGGAATGACGCGGCAGTTCAACGGCATGCGCGCGGCGTTCGAGGACCAACTGCGCAGCATCGAACGGCAGCGCGACGTGACGGTCGACCAGGTCAACGGGCTTGCCACGCAGATCGCCGACTTGAACGGGCGAATCGCGGTTGGCCTCGCGAGCGGCGGCGACGTCGCGGCGCTGATGGACCGACGCGACGTCGCGGTCGACCAGATGGCGGGGCTCGCCGGCGTACGCGTCGTACAGCAGCGGGACGGCACGGTCGACGTGTCGATGGCGTTCGGCCAACCGCTCGTGGTCGGCAAGCAGGCGGGTCGAATCGACATCAGGCGGGACGGACACGGTCGACAGGCACTGGTGATTTCATTCGGACAACAGAAGATGCCGCTGCGGTCGACACACGTCGGCGGGGCGCTGCGCGGACTCGCCGAGGTCGAGAACGACGTGCTGCGTCCGCAGCTCGATGCGCTCCGGACGCTCGCAGTCGAGACCGCGAAGCGAGTCAATGCGCAGTTGGCGCAGGGTTACGACATGCACGGCAATCCCGGAAAACCGTTGCTGGCCTTCGACGAAGCGAGCGGTCGACTCGGCGTCGTGCCCGACATGCAACCCGAGGCGTTGGCCTTTTCGGCCGACCCGGATCATCCCGGCGACAATCGCAACCTGCTCGCGCTGAGCGGCCTGGGTTCCACGCGGATCGAGATGCCGGGTCACGGCACGGTGTCGATCGAGAATGCGTTTGCATCGATCGTGGGCAAGGTCGGCTCGGCCAGCCAGCAAAACAAGCTGGTGGCCGAAACCGCGCAGGCGGTGCGTACGCAGGCGGAAAACGACTGGCTGTCGCTGAGCGGTGTCGACAACGACGAGGAAGCGATGAATCTCGTCCGTTTCAAGGATATGTACAACGCGAACTTGAAGGTGATCGCAGTCGCCAATGCGCTGTTCGAAACCACGCTGAATGCCATCTGACCCACGGAGCGCCGACATGCGAGTGACCAGCCAATTCCACCACGACGTCATGAAGCAGGTGACGCAGCGCACCAACGCGCAGCTTTCCGATACCTTGATTCGGATGACAACAGAACAGCGCATCCTGCGAGCCTCCGACGATCCGATTGGCGCCGTGCGCCTTGCGTTGCTGGCCGAATCCGGCGATCGACTCGCCCGATATCGCGCCAATATCACGACGTTCGAGTTCCGCCTCAAGCGCGGCGAGCAGGCGCTCTCCGAGATCGTCGCGCAGTTTGGCGAAGCGCAGCAGAAGTTGCTGATGGCGCTGGACGGCGCGCGTGCGCCGGGCGATCTCGCGGCAATCGCGGGTGTGCTCGAATCGGTGCGGGACATGCTGTTGCATTCATCCAATACGCGCGACGGCGCCGGCCACTATCTGTTTTCGGGGACGGCGATCACGACGGCGCCGATCGCTTTCGATCCGGTAGCGCCGGCCGGCAGCCGCTATGCATATGGCGGCAATACCGGGAAGCAGGCGGCGATCGTCGGCGACGGCGTCACCGAGGTGCTGAACGACGATCTCGCGGAGATGGCCGATGCACTCAACGCGCTCGATCGCGCGATCGGGCGGATGCGGACGCCGGGCGCCAATGCGAACGATTCGACGCTGCGCGACGCACTTGTGCAGGCGACCGACGTGATCGACAGGACGTCGGTGTCGGTCGAATCGAAGATCGGCCGGCTCGGTAACGCGCAGAACATGCTCACGCTGCTTGACGATCTGCATGCGTCGTCCCAGGTCGTCACCACGGAGGCGGCCCAGGATGCAGGCAAGATCGACCGCATCGAGGTCTACGACGCGTACATGAGCTATCGCACCGCGCTGGAGGCGACGCAGAAGGTTTATGCGCAGGTATCGCAGTTGTCGCTCTTCAACGTGCTCTGACGGCGAAGCGGCTCAATGGAAATCAATATTCGCTCCTCGGCGGACAGCGCACTCACCGGAACCGGCACCGTGCGGCGCGACACCCCGCGCGCGGCGGGTTCCAGCAGAATCCGGTCGCGCGACGCGACGTCACGTGACATGACGAGTGACGCGCGCGTCACGATACGCGTCGCGGCCGAGCGGCGCGACCGGATCACGACGCATCGGCAGATCAACGAACAGGCTTCCGGGATGCAACAGGTGCTCGATTACCTGGCCGGCTTCAGCAGTCATTTGAATGCGCTGAAGCAGGCAATCGGCTCCAGCCTCGTCGGCGGCGGTAGTGAGGACGCCGCCCGCACGCAGTTGGCGCGCACGGTGAGCGCCTGGCATCGCCGGGCCGACGCGACCGGCGGCCGATTGAGCGATGCGCTGGACATCGGAGGCGAGGGGAAGGCGAGGCGCGCATTCATGGTGGAAGGACTGAACGCGCAAGATGCGCGTCGGGCTGCCGGAGAAGTCATCACGTTTCACCTTGCCGGCACCGGTGCGAGTCCTGCGACGGCTTATCTCGCGCCGGACCTTTCGGCGCGTCAAATGGTGTACCAGCTCAAGGTTGCTCTTGTGACGCTGCGTGTCGCCTGTTACGAGGATCCGCATGGGCGGATCCGCTTTTCGGTCGAGGAGTCGCGCTGGCCGAGCGTCATGAGTGGACTTCGTGTGAAAGGCGGTGGCGTCCGGTTTCCGGATGGCGAACCGCTGCGCCCGACGCTGACCGATGTGCCTGAACGGATCGACCCGGCCGGGTGGCGAGTGGATGATCCGCTGACGCTGCGTGCGACGTTGCGCGCGGTGGTGCAGACACAGGAACGGGTCGAGCAGGCAACGACGCGCGCGGAGCAGATGCTGCGTGCTGCGCGACGGACGCTGGAGCTGATTCCCGAGGTGGCCGATGCAGATTGGGCGCGGGCAGTATCCGGGCAGATGGCGACACGGATAGGTTCGGTGCGCGACTACGAGGATGCGATGGCGCTCGCGCCGGCGACTGCGGGCGCCGAACGTACGCGCGTGCACACATTGCTGGCATTGCGTTGACGGCGACGCATCCGTCGATGCGCGTGCGTCAGATGGAGGGGGAGAAGTCGGTCGGAAGCGAACGAACCAGGCGCAGGATGTGAACCATCGCACGAAGCCGAACGGATGATGGAGGGGGCCGCGAGCGCAACGTGGGGCCGAGAGGTGAGCGGACTTGTGCGCGCGTTTGAGGGGTGTTGCGGGCGCTACGATCATCGCGTCGGCATGCCACTGTGTGATGCGCGCGATTCACGGCAGATCCTGCGCGAGATATGTCTTGCAGCGTCCCTGGACCGTGTGGATCGTGCCGGGACAGACGGTGAGCCACTTATTTCCGCCGCGCGTGATCTGATAAAGGCGCTCGCCGGGCTGCAACTTGACGCCAATCGAAGACAGGAGCGCGAGACTTGCGGCCTTTGCGGGCGCCGGGTGCTGCGCTTCCTGCTTCAATGCGCTGAGCAACCCCGAGAAATGCTTGTTGAGAAGGGTTATCTTCCAGGTGTTGCATCCGATCCAGACAACGGCACCGATGAGCAGCGCGCGCTCGATTAGCCGGGCAGCACGTTGGCGTTTGGGTACATGTCGAGGCGGGACGGTGTGGTGAGCGGGGTCGTCGAACGACGAGGTTACATCGGCGCACTTCTCGTCGTTGTCATGCGGCTTGGCGGTCTGCGATGGCTCGGTCGCCGGCACCGCATCGTCGAGTGGCTGCGCGGTGCCGATGAACCGCAGACCGTGACGTGGCAGCGTTTTGATCAGCGTGCCGCTGATGCCATGTTCCTCGAGCCGGGCGCGCACCGCGCGGACGAGTTGATGGTAACTGCTGTCCGTCACGACCAACCCCTTGTCTCCCCACAATTGCTGCATCACCGCTGCCTTGGTGGCGAGCCCCTTGAGTACCATCACCAGTAAGTCGGCTTCATTCGCAGTCAACTCGGTCGTGCGGTCAGCGAGCGTCAGAGTCATGTGATGGCAATTGAAGATAACGCGGTCTTCTATCAGATATTTATCCATCGATGTTCCGGCTACATGTGGTCGCGACAACGTTAGCGTCTGAATTCACAGCGACGGGCGATGAGTCGACCCGTCGTCCGACCGGAACGAAGACCTTTGTGAGATGCTTCCGGTGGCCGAGCTTGCTGCTCGTTGCGTGTGGACCGGGACGGTGTGATGTCAGGCGCGGTGTGCGGGTTCGATGCGAACAATATTGCGATAGATCGCCGCCAATGACTATGAGAAATGTCTGAAAAAATAACGACAAATTACTTAGTCGATGGATGAGGTGACCGTGACTCGCAAAATCTCTCGGCGTGGCGTCCTATAGCGCTGTAAATCGTGGACGGCAAAAAAAGCGTCCGGATCGAGGACATTGTGTGGCTGGTGAGAAGCGACTCGCTTCTGCTTTCCGGTGTCGGCACGGGATGGCGCAATTTTTGTTTTACGGGGCCGGATTGGAACGCATTGGGGCATTGGGCCACGGCGGAAGCGCGATCTGAAGTTAAACGAATTGTGACCCCTTCCCGCGGCAAAATTTTGCACAATGGCGGCAGCGCGGCATCGCTGCCGCGATTCGCCCCGGGCAGGCCTTCCCGCCCGGGGCGACCGGAACGAACCTGCGAAACCAACCCGAGACCCATACCACCGTGCCGCCGCCGACCGCCATGGACCACCCCAAACGCATCCTGATCGTCGAGGACGATGCCGACATCGCCGACGTGCTGAGCCTCCACCTGCGCGACGAGCGCTACGAAGTGGTCCACAGCGCGGACGGCACGGAAGGGCTGCGCCTGCTCGAACAGGGCAACTGGGATGCGCTGATCCTCGACCTGATGCTGCCCGGCGTCGACGGCCTGGAAATCTGCCGACGCGCGCGCGCGATGGCGCGCTACACGCCGATCATCATCACGAGCGCCCGCTCGAGCGAGGTGCACCGGATTCTCGGCCTCGAGCTCGGCGCCGACGACTACCTCGCGAAGCCGTTCTCGGTGCTCGAACTCGTCGCGCGGGTCAAGGCGTTGCTGCGACGCGTCGATGCGCTCGCGCGCGATTCGCGGATCGACGCGGGCACGCTCGACGTGGCCGGGCTGTCGATCGACCCGATCGCGCGCGAAGCAGCCGTCGATGGCGCGCGCATCGATCTCACGCCGCGCGAGTTCGACCTGCTGTATTTCTTCGCGCGGCATCCGGGCAAGGTGTTCTCGCGGATGGACCTGCTCAATGCCGTGTGGGGCTACCAGCATGAAGGCTACGAACATACGGTGAACACCCACATCAACCGGTTGCGCGCGAAGATCGAGGCCGATCCGGCCGAACCCGTGCGCATCCTCACCGTGTGGGGACGCGGCTACAAGCTCGCCGCGCCGGATCAGCGGGACGCGTGATGAAGCTGACCCTCACCCAGCGGCTGTCACTCGTGTTCTCGATCCTGCTGCTCGCGTGCTCGGGCGCGTCGGCATGGCTGCAGATCCGCGCGAACGACATGCGCGAGAAGGAAGTCGTGCAGGGCCTGTCGCGCGATCTCGCCGCGCATATCGCGAGCAGCACGCCGCTGATGGACGCGAACGGGCTGCGTCCGGACGCCGTGCGCACGTTGTTCGGCCAACTGATGGGCGTGAATCCGAGCGTCGAGGTGTATCTGCTCGACAACGCGGGGCGCATCCAGGGCGACGACGCGCCGCCGGGCCACGTGAAGCGCGACCGCGTCGATCTCGCGCCGGTGCAGCGCTTCATCGCGGGCGAGCCGCTGCCGATCCTCGGCGACGATCCGCGCAGCCCCGACGCGCGCAAGGTGTTCAGCGCCGCGCCGCTGCAGCGTGCGGGACAGCCGCCGTCCGGCTACATCTACGTGGTGCTGCTCGGCGAAGCGCACGACCGGCTGGCCGCGCGCGTCGACGCCGGCAACGTGCTGCGCACGACGCTGTGGTCGATGGCGGTAGTCGCGCTGCTCGGCCTGCTCGCCGGCCTGACGGCGTTCAGTTTCATCACGCGCCCGCTGCGCCGGCTGACCGATGCGATGCGCCGCTTCGACGCGAACGCCGCACCCGACACGCAGCCGCCGGTGCCGCGTTCGCCGCCCGGGCGACGCGGCGACGACATCGCGGTGCTCGAATCCGCATTCGCGCAGATGGCCGACCGGATCGGCGACCAGTGGCGCGCGCTGACGCGTCAGGACCAGCAGCGGCGCGAACTGATCACGAACATTTCGCACGACCTGCGCACGCCGCTGACCTCGCTGCACGGCTATCTGGAAACGCTGTCGCTGAAGTCCGACGCGCTCGCGGAGTCCGAGCGCCGCCGCTACCTGTCGATCGCGCTCGCGCAGAGCACGAAGGTCGGCCGGCTCGCGCAGGCGCTGTTCGAACTCGCGCGGCTCGAATCGGGCGGGGTGCAGGCCGAGCGCGAGCCGTTCTCGCTCGTCGATCTCGTGCAGGACGTATTCGAGAAATTCGAACTCGCCGCGCAGTCGCGCGGCGTCACGCTGCATGCGCGCATCCCGCCGCGCGTGCCGGTCGTGTCGGCCGATCTCGGGATGATCGAGCGCGTGCTGACCAACCTGCTCGACAACGCATTGCGGCACACGCCGCAGCACGGCGAAGTCGAAGTGGCGCTGACGCCGCAGGACGACCGCGTGGTGGTGACCGTGTCGGATACCGGCGAAGGGATTCCGCCGGCGCGGCGCGCAGGGCTGTTCCAGCGGCCGCAGCGGCCGATGAGCGGCGGTGCGGCGACGCGCGGCGGGCTCGGGCTGCTGATCGTGCACCGGATGCTGGCGCTCAACGGCAGCGGGATCCGGCTCGTCGACCGGGACGGGCGCGGCGCGGTGTTCGAGTTTGCGCTGGCGGTGGCGCAGCCGGGGGCGGGCGAAGCGCGGTGAGACCGACCGGCGCCGTCGTCGCGTGCGGCGTGGCCGGAGGCGCTACATATCGATGCCCGGGCCGCTCTGACCGATCGTACAGACGCGTTTGAACCACGCGACTTGCGACTGGCAGAACTCGAGATAGGCGCGAACGATGGCCGACGGATGCCGATGCGACGGATACAGCAGGTTCACCTGTTGTTCGGGCAGCGGGCAGGCGGCAAGCACGACAGCGAGCCGGCCCTGTCGAACGGGCTCCGCGGCCAGGAACGGCGGAAGTTCGGTGAGGACCTCGCCCGCTATGGCGCGGCTGCGCAAGAACGCGTAGTCGTTGGTCGACAGGACCGCATTGGGTTCGAAAGTCCGTTCGCCCAGGCGCCAGCCGCGGCCGGCATCGGCAATCGGACTCCATACCGCGCACGGGAACCGGTGCAGGTCGTCAGGCGTTTGCGGCATCCCCAACGTATCGAGCAGGTTCGGACTGGCCACGAGGACATGGCGATAGGTCAGCAACTGGCGCGCGACCATGGCTTCATGCGTGATCGCGCCGACGCGCAGCGCGACATCGATGCCGTCTTCTATCAGATCCACGCGCCGTTCGGTGGCATAGGCGTGCAGCTGGATATCCGGATAGCGCTTCCGGAAAGCCGATAACAGTGTCCACCACACGTCGAACCCGGGCGGCAGCGAAATGCGCAGCCGTCCCTTCAGCCTGGCCTGATCGCTGACCACGGCCTGTTCGCCTTCGGCGAGCATCTCGACGCCTCGGCTCGCATGTTCGTATAGCCGGGTTCCGGCTTCGGTCAGCTTGGTGCCGCGCGCGGTGCGCTCCAGCAACTGGACCCGGAGCTGCTGTTCGAGCGCGCGAATGCGGCGGCTGACCGTCGGCAACGGGATCGCCAGTCGCGTCGCGGCGCCGGAAAGGCTGCCGGTCTGCACGACGCTGACAAATATCCGCACATCGTTGAAATCCAATTCAGCCTTCCAAAAATGAAAGTATCGCTTTCATTTTACCCAGTTCCAATGCGGATATCGATAACCCAGAATGTGGCCGGATTGATGGCTCACAGGGCGCGCGAAGCGGTCGCCTGTCTGGAGAGGGCATGAAAGCCTGTGTGATCGAACGCCTCGGCGGCGCTGACGCACCGCAGTTGCAGGACATTCCGCCGTGGGAATCGGACGGCGGCGAAGTCCGGATTCGCGTGCGCCCGTCCCGCGTGTTCGGCACGACAGCGATGCCGGCGGCGGACGTCCCGCTGCCCGAGATCGTTCGCGCGCCGGGCAAGATCGTCGTGACCGTTTGACGGTCGTCGTGCATCGACCTCGTGGCCGTCGCCAATCTGAATCAAAAACATAGGATTCCAATATGAAGCAGAACGTCCCGTCCGATCATCCGCTGTCCGAGGCAGGCATCGCACGGTTCCAGCCGGCCGCGATGCTGGCCGCGCGCATTCTCCTCGCGCTGATTTTCCTGCTTTCGGGTCTGTCGAAGCTCGCCGCGCCCGACGCGATCCGCGGCTACATGGAGGCCAATCACGTGCCGGGCATGCTGTTCGTGCCGACGGTGCTCTTCGAGATCGGCACCGGCGCGCTGATCGTCGTCGGCTACCGCGTGCGCATCGTGGCGGCGCTGCTTGCCGGCTTCTGCGTCGTTACCGGCGCGTTGTTTCACACCCAGTTCGCGGACCAGACGCAGATGGTCATGTTCCTCAAGAACGTGTCGATGGCCGGCGGCTTCCTGCTGCTGGCGAGCGTCGGTGCCGGCCGTTTCAGCCTGGACGCAAGACGGGCGCGATCCGACGATCGTGCCGTCGTCCGCGATGACGTCCATCCCGTTGTCATCCCCCCGAAAGAAGAAAGGAGTGTGCAAGTGTCGAACATGTCTGAAGTGATCAAGTCGCGCATCTCGGCGAACCGGTATGACACCAGCCGCAAGTTGTCGGACGAACAGATCGGCAATCTGATCGAGCTCGCCACGCGTGCGCCGTCCGCATTCAATCTGCAGAACTGGAAGTTCGTCGCCGTGCGCAGCGACGACGCGAAGGCGCGTCTACTGCCGCTCGCGTTCGGGCAACAGAAGGTCGCGGATGCCGCGGTGACGTTCATCGTGTGCGGCACGCTCGATCCGCACCTGACGCTCGCCGATGCGCTCCGGCCGACGCTGGACGCGGGAATCATCGATGAGGGTCTCTACAAGGGCTGGATCGGTGCCGCACAAAACATGTATCGCGACAATTACGTGTTCCAGCGCGACGAAGCGATTCGCTCGGGGTCGCTGGCGGCAATGACGCTGATGCTGGCCGCCGAGGGCCTGGGGCTCGCGTCCGGTCCGATGATCGGCTTCGATCCGCAAGGCGTCGCGACCGCGTTCGGTCTCGCCCAGAGCGATGTCCCCGTCATGCTGGTCACGGTCGGCTATGCGGCGTCGGGCAACTGGCCGCAGAAGCCGCGCAAGCCGGTGTCGGACGTTCTGTCGTTCGCGTGACGGAATGCGCCCGGGCGAACGCGATCCCGTCCGTAGTGAAACGGAGCCAGGAGTGAACATATGTTTTCAGGGAAGCTGTTGGGCCGGCCGGGTTTCGGCCTGGTCCCGACGCATCATGTCGTCGAGCCGGGCGCCCTCGCGGCCCGTCCGGTCAGCGAAGCGATGGCCGCGTTCGCGAGCGAGATGCGCACGTCCTATCGCGCGATGATTCCGTCGGCCGGCGTTCCGGACGCGGTGAGCGAGGTACGCTCGATCGACGTGCCGGCCGAGCACCCCGCCCGGAGCATTCCGGTACGCATCTACAAGCCGGCCGGCGCGCGCGGCGAGGAAGCGCTCCCGATCGTTCTGTTCGTGCACGGCGGCGGCTTCGTGTCCGGCGACCTCGACACGCACGACGTGCTCGTGCGTGCGATCGCCGGTCGCGCGCAGGCGATCGTCGTGTCCGTCGACTATCGACTGGCGCCCGAATTCCCGTTCCCCGCTGGGCTCGAGGACGTCTACGCGGTGCTGCAATGGGCAGCTGCCCACGCCGCGGCATTCGGCGGCGATCCGGCGCGGATCGTCGTTTGCGGCGACAGCGCCGGCGCGACGCTGTCGGCGGCCACCGCGATGCTCGCGCGCGATCGAAACGGCCCCGCGCTCATCGCGCAATGGTTGATGTATCCGTCGGTGAGCTTGAGGACGGACACGCCGTCGTGGGCCGAACTGGGCGCCTCGTACTTCCCGACCCGGGAAGTGATGCGCAACGTGCTCGCCAGCTACGTGCCGCCGGGAACGAATCCGTATGCGCCGCTGCTGTCGCCACTCGAGGGCAATCATGCGGACCTGCCGCCCGCGCTGATTCAGGTTGGCCAGCTCGACCCGCTGCGCGACGAAAACGTCGCTTATGCAAACCGCCTGAACGAAGCCGGTACGAACGCGTCCGTCACCGTCTACGAAGGGCAGGCGCACGGCTTCGTCCAGTTCTTCAAGGACAAGGCGAACCATGCGCTGGGCGAGCGTGCGCTGGACGAAGGCGTTCGGTTTCTTCGGGAGCGAACTGCCGCCGGAGCGACCGGAGTGCGTGGCACATGATTCGCCCGTCGGCGCGATGACCGGCACGCCTGCCCTGGGACATGAACAAATTCTCCGACATGAGCACCTTCGTGGCCGTGGTCGAGGCGGGCAGTTTTTCCGAGGCTGCCCGGCGCCTCGGCACGACCAAGTCCATCGTCAGCCAGCGCATCCAGCAGCTCGAGAAGCGGCTCGGCTGCGCATTGCTGAAACGCGGGCGCCAGCTTCAACTGACCGAGCCCGGCCACGGCTTCTTCGAGCAATCAAGGCAACTTCTCAAGGATCTCGAACGAATCGAGGAGGCGGTCCAGGAAGCCGGCGCGAGCTTGCACGGCACGTTGAGGCTGGTGGTACCGGCCGCCTTCGTCACGCATCGCCTTGCGCCGCTGCTCGCGCGGTTCGCGGCGAAATACCCGGCGCTCTGCGTCGACATCGAGGCGGAGGACCGGCTGTCCAATCTGCAGGACGGTCATTTCGACGTCGCGATACGCATCGGCAAGCTGGCCGATTCGAACCTCGTCGCGCGCACGCTCACCGCGAATCATCACCTGATCTGCGCCAGCCCCGCCTATCTCGCGCGGCGCGGCGTGCCGGCACACCCCGGCGATCTGCTGGAGCACGACGGGCTGATTTATCTGAACCGCGAGCCCAATGGCATGTGGAGTCTGCCGCTCGACGGCGCGCGCCAGTCGTTCAGGATCCGCATCCGGATGCGGACCGATTCGGGACATCAATTGCTCGCGGGCGCGCTGGCCGGCCTCGGCCTCGCGATCCTCCCGACCTTCCTCGCTGCGGATGCGCTCATCGCGGGCGAACTCGTCCCGGTGCTGTCCGACTACACGCCGGCGGGCGGGCAGATTTCCGCGCTCTACAGAAAGACGATCCGTACACCGCCGAAGGTCCAGGCGCTGATCCAGTTCCTGACGGACGAAATCGGACAGCCGGCGAGCTGGGATGCCGCGCTGATCGAGCACGGCATCCTGCCTCGCGCCGAGCGCGCGTAGCGGCCGCGCGCAATGACGATTCGCGCACGCTTGCGCCGCGAATCAAGATCGCCGCCGCGCCTTCGTTCGGAAAAACCGAACGCCGGGTTCGCCTGCCGCCGGCTATGCGGGCGCCGCCGCCGTTCGTAATCTGGTCGCGACTTCTTTCACGTGACTTGCGATCATGAACGACGATACCCCCCAATACCCCGCGCGCCGCACGATGCTCGCGCAGACCCTCGCTCACTCGGCGGCACTCGCCGTCGGCTCGCTGCTGGGCGGCGAAGCGATCGCGGCGCCCGCCGCCGACACGCCGACCGACGCGTCGCCGCGACGGCATGCCGGAAACGGCAAGCGCGCGATCGACGTATTGATCGTCGGCGGCGGCTCCGCGGGCGCGGTGATGGCCGCGCGCCTGAGCGAAAAGGCGAGCCGCAACGTGCTGCTGCTCGAGGCCGGCCACAACTACGCCGCATGGGACTACCCGCACGTGATCGCGAGCAGCGACATCGTCGGCGGCGATGCCGGCCACGAATGGGGCTACCGCACGCAGGCCGGCTACATCGATCATCCAATCCGGGCGCTGCGCGGCAAGGTGCTGGGCGGCAGCTCCGCGATCAACGGCGCGGTAGCGATCCGCGCGCGCGAGCAGGACCTGAAGAACTGGAATCTGCCCGGCTGGTCGTATGCGGACATGTTGCCGTCGTTCCGGCGGCTCGAAAGCCGCGACAGCGGCAGCGCGGCGCTGCATGGTCACGCCGGCCCGCTGCCCGTGCGTCAACTGACCCGCGAGGACATCACGCCGATGCAGCGCGCGTTCGTCGACGCGACGGTCGCGAACGGCTATCGCGTCATCGACGATTTCGACGGCCCGGACGCGAACGGTGTCGGCCCGTATTCGATGAATATCGTCAACGGCGTGCGCGTCAACACGGGCATCGCGTATCTGACCAACGACGTACGCGCGCGCAAGAACCTGCAGATTCGCGGCGGCGCGCTGGTCGATCGCGTGATCTTCGACCGCGACCGGGCGATCGGCGTCAAGCTCGCGAGCGGCGAGGAAATCCACGCGAACGAAGTGATCCTGAGCGCGGGCAGCTATGGCAGTGCCGCGATTCTGCTGCGATCCGGCGTCGGGCCGGGGGCGGATCTGCGCGCGCTGTCGATCCCCGAGATCGCGAACCTGCCGGTCGGGCAGCGCCTGAAGGATCACCCGTTCTACTACAACGCGTATGCGGCGCGGCCCGACAGGATCGGCGACCAATCGCCCGTGATCGGCGCATTTCTTTGGACGCACAGTGCGTCCGCGCAAAACGGCGACCTCGACCTGCACGTCACGGCGACCCACCTGTTTCCGCACGACCAGAGTCCGACCAAGGTCGGGTTCGTGCTCGCGGTTGCGTTGACGCGACCGTTGTCGGTCGGCAGCCTGAAGCTAGCGAGCCGCAAGCCCGACGACGCGCCGGTCATCGACCTGAATTTCCTCGCCGAACAGCAGGATCGCACGCGTCTGCTCGACGGCGTCCGGCTCGCGCGACGCATCGGCCGTACCGCGCCGCTGTCGGACCTCGTTCATTCCGAGCTGAATCCCGGCCCCGGCGCGGCGACGGACGAGCAGATCCTCGCGTCCGTCAGGTCGACCGTCGACACCTACCACCACCCGACGTCGACCGCGCCGATGGGCGCCGCGGGCGATCCGCACGCAGTCGTCGACCTCGACGGCCGCGTGCACGGCGTACGCAACCTGCGCGTGGTCGACGCGTCGATTTTCCCGGATGCGATTTCCGTCGCCACCAACATCACCACGATCGCGACTGCCGAGCACATCGCGCATCGATACGCCTGAACCCGAGCCGGAGCACTCGATGACCATCACTTCTCGTGCATTGCACTGGATCGACGGCGAATGGAGCGATTCGCCCGTGCATCGCAATTCGTTCGATCCGGCAACCGGCACCGTGATCGGCCGCTACGCCGACGGCGGCGAAGCCGAAGCGCGCGCGGCCGTCGCCGCTGCGTCGCGTGCGTTCGATCGCACGTCCTGGAAACACGATGCGGCGCTGCGCGCGAACGTGCTCGAGGAACTCGCGCTCGCGTTCGAACGGCACACCGATGCACTGATCGATCAACTGTCGCTCGAAAACGGCAAGATTAAGCCCGAAGCGCGCTTCGAAGTTGAGATGGTGCCGTCGAAGCTGCGCTACTACGCGGCGCTCGCACGCGCCGAGCGTGCGCACGGCGGCACGCCGCGCCCTGACGTCGTGTCGCTCGTGTTGCGCGAGCCCATGGGCGTGGCCGGCGTCATCGTGCCGTGGAACTCGCCGGTCGTGCTGATGGTGCGCTCGGTCGCGCCCGCGCTCGCGGCTGGCGCGACCGTCGTCGTCAAGATGCCGGGGCAGACCGCGCAAACCAACGCGCTCGTCGCCAGCGTGATGTCCGACGCGCCGTCGCTGCCGCGCGGGGTCGTCAACGTGTTCAGCGAATCCGGTGCGGACGGCGCGAAATACCTGGTCGCGTCTCCGGACGTGCCCGTCATCAGCTTCACGGGTTCGACGGCGACCGGCCGTGCGATCCTGGCTGCCGGTGCGGCGCGCGTGAAGCGCTTCGGCCTCGAACTCGGCGGCAAGACACCGCACGTCGTGTTCGACGATGTCGATCTGGACGCCGCGTTGCCCGTCTTCGAAAAATCGCTGACCGTGTTCGCCGGGCAGTTCTGCATGACGGGTTCGCGCCTGCTCGTGCAGCGCAACGTCGCGGACGCGGTGCGCACGCGTCTGATCGCGCGTCTGGAGGCGGTGCGCGTGGGGCCTGCCGCGGATCCGCGCAGCGACATGGGGCCGTTGATCGATCAGGCCAATGTCGCGCGAGTCGATCGTGCGGTCGAACAGGCGATCGCGGCGGGCGCGAAAGTGCTGCTGCGGGGCGGCCCCGCCACCGACGGCGAACTCGCGCGAGGCGCGTTCTATCGCCCGACGCTGCTCGAAGTCGGCGACTCGAAACTCGACATCGTGCAGGAGGAGACGTTCGGTCCGGTCATGACGTTGCAGGTATTCGATACGGAGGACGAAGCGATCGCGCTGGCCAACGACAGCGAATACGGCCTCGCCGCCGCGGTGTGGACGCGCGACGGACAGCGTTCGATGCGCGTTGCGCGCGCGCTGCAGGCCGGCACGGTCTGGATCAACGACTGGGCGAAGGTCTACGACGAATTCGAGGAAGGCGGCTACCGCCAGTCCGGTCTCGGACGTCTCAACGGTGCCGCGGCCATCGACGATTTCATCGAATACAAGCACATCACGCTCAGCATCGGGGTGTCGCGATGAACGGCAAGGTCGTTCTCGATGAACGCCTGACGACGGAGCCAACACCGCGCAGTGGAACGCGTCGGACGAAGCCGCGCGCAACGGACGGACCTATATGAAGGACGTCGATGTTCCGCTCATCGATGCCGACGCGGCACACGAGTATGCACGGCGAGGTCGGGCTGGAGCGGCGCTACGCGCTCCCTTGTGCATAGCGCCTACCCGCCCCGCTTGCGCCGCACCTCGCTCGGCGTCGTGCCGGTCCAGCGCTTGAACGCGTGGCGGAATCCCACCGCGTCGCTGAAGCCGAGCGTCAGCGCGATGTCTTCGGTGCTGAGCGTGGTGGTGCTCAGGTAGTCGATCGCGAGCGCCTTGCGCACGCTCGTGAGCAATTCGCTGTACGACGTGCCTTCGGCGTCGAGCTTGCGGCGCAGCGTGCGCGACGTCATGCACAGGATGTCGGCGATCGCGTCGATGTCCGGGAATTGTCCGGGCGTGCGCGTGAGTTCCTGGTAAACGCGTCGCGTGACACCGGCCTGGCTGCGCAATTCGTCGAGCAGGCGTGCGCAGTGCGACGACACCTGCGCGGCCGTGATCGGGTTCGCGAGCTGCGGCGCGCGCGTGAGCCACGCGGCCGGGTAGCTCAACACATGGTGCGGCTGATCGAACGCGATCGGGCATTCGAGCGCATCGGACAGCAGCGCCGCATGCGGCGGTCGCGGTTGCGCGAACTGCGCGCGGGCCGGCACGCACCACGCGCCCATCACGTCCTTGATGATCGTCACGTGCAGCGCGAATTGCATGTCGATCAGGAAGCGGTAGAGGGCCGGGTCCGGCTCGGGCAGCGCGGCTTCGTGCGGATCCGGAAACAGCCACGACGCGGTGTCGCCCTGTTCGATCCAGCGGATCGCGAGCATCCCGTTCGCGAGCTGGTGATATTTGACTGCCGAATCGAACACATGCGCGAGCGATTCCGAACACAGCATCGCGTAGCCGTACATTCCGTAGCTCGACGCATGCAGCCGGTGGCCGACGCGCACGCCGAGATCGGTGCCGTCATGGCGGCCGATCGCGTTGCGCGCGGCGGTCAGGAACTGCAGCTGCGACGTGAGCGTGAACGGGTCGGTGACGGCGTCCGGCGACAGGCCGGTGCCGTCGAGCACGGCGGCCGGGTCGAGGCCGAGTTCCTGGGCGACGCCGACGAGCACGGCCAGCTTGGCCGGCGAGAAGCGCTTCTCGCGCAACGCGTGAGCGAGCGGGGCGTCCGGCAGCGGGGCGGCGGCGGCGGCCGTCGGGGTCAAGGGCGCACTGCGCGGCATGACTGGTTCTGCGTCCGATTCGATATCGTTCCGGGTTCGCGATTTTGCGCCGGATCGCGCGGGCGCGCCATAGGGTTCACCCTGATGCGCACGGGCTTGCACGGCCCGGCAACGGCAAACCGACGCGCGAGCGCAAGTCGCGGCTGGCGGCGCGCGGCGCGCTCGCGTGTCCGTTTCGATCATCTTTTCGACCGCCCGGATCATTTTCAAAGCACCTTTGGCGGGCGATAGTCGCCGGTCAGGCGACGGCCCATGCGCATCCGGTGCGCGGGCTGCCGTGCGAACGGCGCTGCCCGGCGCCGTCCCCCGAGGAGCAGGACATGACGAAGAGACACTGGATCGGGTCGTACGGCTCGATCCCCGCCGAGATCGATGCCGATCGCCATCCTTCCGTAACCGCGCTGCTGGACGAAGCGATGCGCCGCTTCGCCGATCGCCCCGCATTCCGCGCGTTCGGCCGCACGCTGACCTACGCCGACGTCGACCGCCTGTCGGCCGCGCTCGCCGCCTACCTGCAGCAGGTCGTGGGCGTGCGCAAGGGCGACCGCGTGGCCGTGATGCTGCCCAACGTGCTCGCGTTTCCGGTGGTGACGGTCGCGGTTGCGCGGCTCGGCGCGATCCAGGTCAACGTGAACCCGTTCTATACCGCGCACGAGCTCGAGCATCAGCTCAACGACGCCGGCGTCGAAGTGGCCGTGGTGTGCGGCGGATCGATGGGCACGTTCGCCGACGTGGTCGGCAAGACGCGCATGCGAACCGTGCTGAGCGTGGGGCGCGGCGATCTCGGCGTCGTCGATGCGCCGGCCGGCGCGTGCGACGCGCTGCCGCCCGGCTCGATCCCGCTCGCGGACGCGATCGCCGCCGGCGAATCGCTTGCCTTCGAGCCGGTCGCGCTGGGCGGTGCCGATCTGCTGCTGCTTCAATACACGGGCGGCACGACCGGGCTGTCGAAGGGCGCCGCGCTGTCGCACCGCAACCTGGTCGCGAACATCGAGCAGTTCGCGGCGATCGTGCCGGCCGCGCGCGAGCCGGGCGAGGAGGTCGTCGTCACGGCGATCCCGCTGTATCACATCTTCGCGCTGACGGTGAATTTCCTGTCCTACTTCGCGATCGGCGCGGAAAACTGGCTCGTCGCGAACCCGCGCGACATGGATGGCTTCATCGACGTGCTGAAGGCCGCGCGGCCGTCCGTGTTCGTCGGCGTCAATACGCTGTATGCGGGGCTCGCGGGCCATCCGCGGCTGAAGGAAGTCGACTGGTCGCGGCTGAAGCTGTCGGCCGGCGGCGGCGCGGCGGTGATCGACGTGATCTCCGCGCGCTGGAAGGCGGTGACGGGCAACTTCATCCGCGAAGGGTACGGGCTGTCGGAAACGTCGCCGGTGGTCACGTTCAATCCGCAGTCGATCGATGCGTTCACCGGCACGACGGGCCTGCCGCTGCCGTCGACCGACGTGAAGCTGCTGGACGACCAGGATCGTGAGGTCGGGATCGGCGAGGCGGGCGAGATCTGCGTGCAGGGGCCGCAGGTGATGGGCGGCTACTGGCGCAAGCCGGACGCGAATGCGGCCGCGTTCACCGCGGACGGCTACTTCCGCACCGGCGACATCGGCGTGTTCGACGCGGCAGGCTTCCTGAAGATCGTCGATCGCAAGAAGGACATGATCATCGTGTCGGGCTTCAACGTGTATCCGAACGAGGTGGAAGCCGCGGCCACGTCGCTGCCGGGCGTGGCCGAATGCGCGTGCATCGGCGTGCCGGACGAGCGCACGGGCGAGGCCGTCAAGCTGTTCGTGGTGCTCGCGCCGGACGCGGCCGTAACGGAAGCGGAGATCGTCGCGCACTGCCGCGCGAACCTCGCGGCCTACAAGGTGCCGAAGCTGATCCGCCTGGTCGACCGGCTGCCGAAGTCGACGGTCGGCAAGATCCTGCGCCGGGAACTCAGCCGCGCCGACTGATGGCGCCGAAGCGCCGCGCGCCCGACGGCGCGCGGGCCGGCACGCCGCAAGCCCCGAAGTCCCCGAAGGCCCGGTCCGGGCCGCTCAAGTACAATGCGAGCGGTTCGACCGACGGGGACGCGATGACCGGTTCAGACTCACCTTCCGCCCAACCCGGGCGTGCGCTGCCGTCGCCGAGCGCGACGGTGCCGATCTCGCTCGTCAACGGTTTCCTGGCAAGTGCGGGCGCGCAGCGCGACGTGGTCGAACGCTACCTGCGCGGTGCCGGCATTCCGCTCGAGCTGCTCGGCGAGCCGCATGCGCGCGTGACGGAAGAGCAGTTCTCGACGCTGTACCGCACGCTCGCGATCGACCTCGACGACGAGATGCCCGGCATCTTCTCGCGCCCGCTGCGCGGCGGCACGCTGAAGTACCTGTGCCTGAGCCTGCTCGATGCGCGCAACCTCGAAACGGCGCTGCATCGTTTCGGCCAGTTCTTCCATATCCTGCTCGACGACTTCTTCGTCGAATCGAAGCGCGACGGTCTGGTCGCGCAGGTGCTGCTGCGGCCGAACCCGGTCGTCGGCCCGATCGGCGCACTCGGCCAGGAATTGATGCTCAAGCTCGTGCACGGCGTGTGTTCCTGGCTGATCGGGCAGAAGATCCCGTTGCTGAAGATCGAGTTCGCGTGCCCGCGCCCGCGCCATGCGGTCGAGCATCTGTACTTCTTCACCGGCTCCGTGCAGTTCGACTGCGAACGCACGTTGATGCGCTTCAGCGCCGACTACCTCGACGCACCGATCCGGCAAAGCAAGCGCAACCTGCGCAAGTTCCTCGCGCGCGCGCCCGGCGACTGGATCTTCGAATCGTTCAGCGAGCAGCTCGTCTGTCATCGCGTGCGGCAGTATCTGTCGGGGGCGCTGCCCGACCTGCCGGTGATCGACCAGGCGGCCGAGCATCTGCATTGTTCGGTGCGCACGCTGAGCCGCCATCTGGCCTCGGAAGGCACGACGTTTCAGGCGCTCAAGGATGAACTGCGGCGCGACATCGCGATCCAGCGGCTCACCGACACGCTCGACACGATCGCGGCGATCGGCGCCGATATCGGCTTCGACGATCCGAGCGCGTTCCATCGCGCGTTCCGCCACTGGACGGGCAGCACGCCAGGCACTTATCGGCGGCGCGCGTAGCGCGTCGCGCGGTGCATTCGAACCCGCTCCCATAACCGGCATCCTTCGTGCGCTCCCATGGACGGCTCCCGTCATCGCGCGTCGTTCGCCGTCACGAATTCGACGGGCAGGGCGAGCGCGTCGGCCTCGCGCTTCACACGCCAGCACCGCGGCCCGGTCAGCTGCTTGAACTCGCCGATGCGCCGGATTGCCTGACGGCCGACGTCGTGTGGAGGATTTTCGGCAGCCAGAAAAACGCGATCGTCACCAGCGTCACGCCGACGACGAGCATCGGCACCACCATCGGCCACGCGCCCAGTTGATAGCGCGGATCGGTGAAAACCGCTGCCGTTTGTCCCACGCTGAAAGCGAAGAACATCATGATGAAGCCGGACCAGGATACCGCGCGGCCCGCAAGATGAGGCAGGCTGCTGACAGCCCCTGCCTGCCCGCATGGCTGATGGATTCCGTGGCCGAGGCAATACACGCCATGCCCCACGAGCAGCGGCCAGATGCTGCCGGGAAGCAGCGCACAGCCCAACGCCTGAATCACCGCGCCGGAAAGGCTCAACGTTGCACCTTGTCGCACCGTTCGCAGCATGCTTTGACGTCGCAGCAGCAGGCGGCAGCCATACGTGCTCAGCACATAGACGAGCGTACCGCTCGCGGGTATCCAGCCATACCGCTGGGGCGACAGGCCGAGATACCGGATGTAGATTGCGGGAGACAGCAATAGGAAGCAGAACATGCCGGTGTACGTCGACGCGGCCAGCAGCGCCCATACCCTGAACGTGGCATTGCCGAATATTTCGCGCACGTCCCGGGTCGACCCACGGCTCGACGCGATTCGGGAGAAACTTTCCTCGAAGCCGTACCAGCACATGACGAGCAGCCCGAACGCATACAGGCTCATCCCTCCGAGCACCCATCGCCATCCGGCCTGCTGCGTGACATACGCACCGAGAATCGGCGCGAAGAACGCCATCATCCCCATGCCCATGAAACCGCGCGCCATCACGTACGGACCGTCGGCTGCCGAATACCGGTCGCGCACCGTCGCGCGCGCGCACACCAGGATCGCGGCCATGGCAAAGCCCTGCATCGCGCGAGCGGCGACCAGCATCGCTGCGCTCGACGCGAGCGCCGCCGCGAGCGCGGCCAGCGCATAGAGCGCAAGGCCGCTCAGCAACACGGGGCGGCGGCCGTATCGGTCGGAAAGACTGCCCATCGGCAATTGCCCGATACCGAATATCAATGCGAAAACCGTGAGGCTGACGCTGGCGGACCCCAGCGTCGCGGCGATTTCAGGCAGCGCCGGCAGGTAACTGTCGGTCGCCACCGGCTGGGCCGCCAGCAGAAGCGGCAACATGAGCGCGAAGTTCAGGCGAGCAGGGCGCGTGGTGTCCGGCATGACGGTTTTCGGTGCGGTATCGGGCATCGGGTGAAGACAGCGGCAACGCAAGTTCGCTCTGCCGGTGAAGGTGGGGCAGCAAGCCGGCAGTGCCCGGCGGAAGGGGCGCCGAACGCGACGCCCCGTCGAGCACCGGCTAGCTGCCCAGGGATTCCGGCACGTGCCCGGGCACGATGCGATGGCGCGCCATCGCAGCGACGCGCAGCCGGTCGTATTCTGCCTTGTCGACCGGTCGAGCGTTCGCTTGCCCCAGGTCGTTCATATGGACACGATGGGTCTCGCGTGCGCTCGCGGCTGCGAGCGACGCAATCACGGTGATGCCGAACGCGATCCCACCGACGATCAGCCAGACGTGGTGTGCGCCGGGCGGCGCGACCGCCGTGAACAGCGCGGGCAGCATCGCCGTGGCTGCGGTGCCGAGGTTCTGCGCGATCGCCATCGCCGAGACGCGCGTGCGGGTCGGGAAGAGTTCCGGGTAAAAGGAGGGAAATACCGCGTTGTAGCCTTGGTACACCACCCCCCACATGAGCATCGACATCGCGAATGCGAGCGGCACGTTGCGGATGCTGATCGCATACAGGTAGGCGAACGCGAGCAGGCCGGCCGCCAGCGCGCCGACGATGATCGGCGGCCGGCGTCCGACCTTGTCGGACAGGTTGCCGACGAACGGAATCACGATCATCGCAACGATATTGCCCATCACCGTGATCCAGAGATAGATGTCTTTCTGGAAGCCGATGCCATACGCCGGCTGGACCGCATAGGCTGCGCCGAAGATCGTGGCGACGACCGGAATCACGTTCATCATCGACATACAGGCAACGCGCACCATGTCGGGAAAGTGGTGCCGGAAAGCGTCGGCGACGGGCGAGCCGGCTTGCGAACGGTTGCGTACCGCTTCATCGAAGGCCGGCGACTCGTCGACCTGGCGGCGAATGATCAAGCCCGCGACGATGACCAGCGCACTCAGCAGGAACGGAATGCGCCAGCCCCAGCTGTCGAATTGCGCGGACGGCATGTAGTAGGCGAGCGGCAGGAACACGGCGGCGGCCAGCACCTGCCCGGCCTGCACGCCCTGCAGCGTGAAGCTGACGAAGTATCCGCGCCGGCCGAACGGCGCATGCTCCAGGATCATCGAGCTCGCGCCGGTGATCTCGCCGGCCACGGCGAAACCCTGCAGCAGGCGAAGCGTCACCAGCAATGCCGGCGCGATCAGCCCGGCTTGCTGATAGGTCGGCAGCAGGCCGACGCCGACGGTCGAGATGCCCATCAGGAACATGCAGAACAGCAGGACGGTTTTCCGTCCGCGCGTATCGCCGAGATGGCCCAGCACGAATGCGCCGATCGGACGGGACACGTAGCCGACACCGTAAGTGGCCAGCGACGCGATGATGGCGGTCGTGGGGCTGCCGTGCGGAAAGAATATCTGCGGGAAGATCAGCGCCGACGCCGTGGCGTAGATGAAGAAATCGTAGTATTCGAGCACCGAGCCGATCCAGCCGCTGAAGGCGGCTTTTCTCGATTGGTGCCTGCCGCGGGGCTCGTCTCGCAAGGTCGTGGTCATCGTCGTCTCCAGATATTGATATGTTTGCCGGGCAACGCGGGTGATGCGGGGAGTCGTCACTGCCCGATGTATCGACTCCGTTGTGTGACCTGACCGAGGCCCATCGATACGACGCACGGCGAACAACCGCGGTGCGCAATGCCATGCACGCGGGCACGGTTGCGCATGTGCGTCGGGCCCGCATCGGCAGCCGATGCGGGCATCGGCTTATGCCTCGCCGAGCGCCGAGACCGCGGCCCGCAGCGCCAGCAGATAGCTTTGGACACCGAAACCGCAAATCTGCCCGCTGACGATCTCGGCGAAGACGGAGTGATGCCGGAACGGCTCGCGTGCATGAATGTTGGACATGTGCAGTTCGACGATCGGGCACGTGAGGATGGCAAGGGCATCGCGAATGCCGTAGCTGTAGTGCGTCCATGCGCCCGCGTTGATCAGCACCGCATCCTGGCCTTCCTCGAAGGCGCGATGAATGCGCTCGCACATCGCGCCTTCGCTGTTCGTCTGGAACGTGTCCACCTGTACGCCGAGTTCCTCCGCCAGCGCCTGCAGTTGTGCGTCGATCTGCGCGAGCGTGATCGTCCCGTACTGCGCCGGGTCGCGCTTGCCGAACATGTTGTGATTGATGCCGTGCAGCATCAGGATCTTCTTCATGCGAATCTCCATTGCGTGTTCAATCAAAGGGCACGGCCAGCCGATCGATCACGGAACTGGTCTCGGGGCGCACGCCGCGCCACCACGCGAACGCTTCGGCCGCCTGCTCGACCAGCATGCCGACGCCGTCCGCAATTCCGTGTACGCCTGCGTTTTTCGCGAGCCGGAGAAACGGCGTCAGACGCTTGCCGTAGGCGAGTTCGTAGGCCGTGCCGGTCGGACTGAACACGCTCGGCGGGACCGGCGGCAGGTCGCCGGTCAGGCTGGCCGACGTCGCATTGACGACCACGTCGAAACGCCCCATTCGTGCGAGGTCTGCGTAGCCGCCGGCAACGAGCGGACCGCGTCCGGCAACCTGCGCGACCAATGCGCGCGCCTTGTCGACGTCGCGATTCGCGATGACCAGTTCGGCCGGTCCGGCTTCGAGGAACGGCAACAGCGCGCCGCGCGCCGCGCCGCCTGCACCGAGCACCAGGACACGCTTGCCGGCCATCGGCAGATTGAGGTTCGTTTCGATATCGCGAACCAGGCCGATGCCGTCGAAGTTGTCGGCCAGGATGCGGCCGCCGTCGAACTTGAGCGCGTTGGCCGCACCCGCGAGCTGCGCCCGCTCGCTGCGTTCGTCCGACATCGCGAACGCATCGAGCTTGAACGGCGCCGTGACGTTGATGCCCTTGCCGCCGCCCTCGAAAAACGCACGAACCGCGGCAGCGAAAGCGCCGGCCGGCTCGACGGGTCCCTCGATGGCCGTATAGCTGATGTCCTGCCGCGTCTCCTGCGCGAAGAGGCCGTGAATCAGCGGGGATTTCGTGTGCCCGATCGGATTGCCGATCACCGCGTATTGGTCGGTCATCATTGGCTCGCTTTTGAATAGAGGACGCCGTCGGCCTGCATCGCGTCGATTTCGGCCGGATCGAACCCGAGGGCGCGCGCGACTTCCGCGTTGTGCTGCCCGAGATCGGGCGCGACGTCGCGAATCGTCGTATCGCAATCGGAAAACCGGAACGGCAGGTTGGGCAGGCGCAGCGTGCCGTAGCGCGGATGCTGTTGCTCGACGACCATGCCTCTTGCCTGGATCTGCGGATCGTTCAATACCTCATCGATGCGCTGCACCTTCGCGCACGGAACGTCGATGCCGTCCAGCAGTTCGAGCACCGACGCGACGGAACGCGCGGCCACCCACGGCTCGACCACCGACAGGATCTCCGCGCGGTGCGCGTTGCGTCCGGTGCTGTCGTGAAACCGCGTGTCGGCGCCGAAATCCGCCGGGCCGCCGTGCGTCGCGATAAGTTCTGCGAAGCGTTTCCACGCGTCGTCGACTTGCGCGGCGATCACGAGATCGCCGTCCGCGGCACGGAATACGCCGTACAGCGTCGAGGTCGGCATGTCGTGCCCGGTCTGCTCGGGCAGCACGCCCTGCAGCGTGTAGCACTGCACCGCATATTCGTGCATCGATACCAGCGTGTCGTACAGCGCCATGTCGATGTGTTGCCCGCGGCCGCTCTTCACGCGCCCCAGCAGCGCGGCGTTGATGGCCGCGACCGCATGAATGCCGGTGTACATGTCGCCGAGCGAGATGCGCAGCAGCGGCGGCCGCTCGCCCGGCGTGCCCACCATCTGCATGATTCCGCTCTTGGCTTCCGCGATCAGCCCGAAGCCCGCGCGATGCGCGTCCGGACCGGTATGCCCGTACGCCGAAATCGAACAGTAGACGAGGCCCGGATTGCGCGCCGACAGTTCGGCATAGCCGAGCCCGAGCTTGTCCAGCGCGCCCGGCCGATAGTTCTCGATGAACACGTCGGCGGAGTCGCACAGGCGCTGCATGAATGCCTTGCCGCGTGCGTCCTTCATGTTGACGCTCACGCCGCGCTTGCCCATGTTGAGCTGCAGGAAGTAGCCGCTTTGCTGGTCATCGAGCACGGTCGCGTGCTGGCGTCCGGCGTCGCCGGATCCGGGACGCTCGACCTTGATGACTTCGGCGCCGAGCGCCGCGAGACAGCGCCCGACATACGGCCCGGCAAGGAAGTGGCTGTAGTCGACGACGCGAATGCCTTCGAGTGGGCGAGCCTGCATCACAGTGCCTCCGGGCGGCGCGGCACCATCAGACGATGTTCGCCGTGTTGAACGACCTGACCGTCCTGATTGATCAGCTCCGACGGCAACACGACGATGCCCCAACCCGGGCGACTCTTGCTTGCCCGCATCGAGCCGACGCGGAACGTCACGTGCAGCACGTCGCCGACCTTGATCGGCAGCAGAAAATCCCACGTCCAGCCGAGCGACATGCCCGGCAGAAAACGATAGTCGCTCTGCGTCTTCAGGCCGTCGGCGATGGACAAACCGAACAGCCCGTGCGCGACGAGGCACCCGAAATGGCTCGCGTTCGCGTATTCCTCGTCCACGTGGACGGGCGTATGGTCGCCGGTGAGGTCGGCGTACGCGAGAATGCGCTCCTTTGTCACGGTGTAGCTCGGGCTCGTGCACGTGTCGCCCTCGCGGGCGTCGTCCCAGTATTTCTCGACGATCGTCATGGTCACGCCTCCGCGCGCGGGTTGATGGCCAGCGCCTGCGCGACGCACGAAGCCGGCCTCGCCTGGATCAGTTCGACGGCAAGCCCGTCGGGCAGGCGCAGCCAGTTGCGCCCTTGCGGCATCTCCGTCACACCGAATCGTTGCGCCGCGGCCAGCGCGGCTTCCAGGTCTTCGCACATCACGCCGAGATGGGCGAGCCGGCCTTCCGGACCATCGTGTTCCGGCGCGTGGATGAACTGCAGGCCGCCGAGCGTCCAGTACTGCCGCGGCGCGTCGAGCGTGCCGTCCACTTCGCGCAGGGTCATGCCGAGCACGTCCTCGAAGAAGCGGATGTGCCAGCGAATGTCCTTCACCCAGATCGCAACGTGTTCGAGATAGGCTTTCGTGGCAGTCATGCGACGGCCTCCTGCCGTTGGCGGTCGGCCATCGCGCGTTCCAGTCCCTTGATGCAGGCGACGAGCGTCGCATTGACCGGGGTCGGTACGCCGTAGCGCTGGCCCCAGCGCACGACCGAACCGTTGATGAAGTCGATCTCGGTGATCGAGCCCTTCTCCAGGCTTTGCAGCATCGACGTCTTGAAGGACGCGGGCAGCCCCTCGGCGGCGAGCGTCCAGGCCTGTTCGGGATCGGTCATCGACAGCGTGACGCCGGCTGCCTGCGCCGCCGCGATCGCCTCGGCCACGGCCGCGAGCGACGTCGCCTTCAGCAGCGGCTCGTCGTAAAGCTGCCCGTAGGTGAGGCCGGTCAGCCCCGTCAGCGCGCCCGTCGCGACGTTCACCAGCAGCTTGTCCCACATCGTGCCGACGATGTTGTCGCTGATCGTCGTGGCGAGGCCGGCGGTATTGAACGCCGCGGCGATCGCCTCTACGCGCGGCGTGATGCGGCCGTCGAGTTCACCGATATACGTGTACTTGCCGATCACGCCGGATTCGATATGACCCGCGCCGCGCAGCACGCCGCCGACGTAGGTCTTGCCCGCGAGGACGCGCTCGCGGCCGACGACGTCGATCAGGATGTCCTCGTGTCCGAGGCCGTTCTGCAACGACAGCACCGTGGTATCCGGCCCCACCAGCGATTGGGCGCCGCGGATGGCCGCATCGGTGTGGAACGACTTGACCAGCACCACCACCAGGTCGGCCACGCCGACATCGGCCGCCTGGGTCGTCGCGTGGACGCGTACGTGGCGGGTGCCGGCCGCGTCGTCGACGCGCAGGCCGTCACGGCGCATCGCATCGACGTGTGCCGGCGAGCGGTCGATCAGCCAGGTCTCGTGGCCGCCTTGGGTAAGGGTGGCGCCGATCGCGCAGCCCAGTGCGCCCGCGCCCAGAATTGCTATTTTCAATGGTGTCTCCTTGACGTATGGCATCACGATAGGATTCGCCGCTCATGCCGACAATGCAATGGATACAATGGCGTCATTGCCATGGACAATAACGCCACGATGCCCGCCGACCTGCCCGACCTGAAGCTGCTTCAGCTTTTCGATCTCCTGTACGACGTGCGCAGCGTCACGCGCGTCGCCGAGCAACTGGGCCAGAGCCAGCCGACGGTCAGCATCTGGCTCGGGCACTTGCGGGAACACCTGCACGATCCGCTCTTCATCCGGACGCCCGGCGGCATGGCGCCGACACCGCAAGCCGACGCGCTGATCGGGCCCTGCCGGGAAATTCTCGAATCCCTGCGGCGCTTCACGGCTTGGGAGATCGCGTTCGATCCCGCGACGGCCCAGCGACGGTTTCGCATCTGCATGACCGACGCGAGCCACATCACGCTGCTTCCGCGGCTGCTGGCCCATGTCCGCGCGCAGGCGCCCGGCGTCCGGCTGGAAGCCGCACGGATCGACGGCAATACGGAGCGCGCGCTCGAATCCGGCGAAGCCGATCTCGCGATCGGCTATGTGCCGTGGCTAGGCGGCGGCATTTATCAGCAGAAGCTGTACGACCAGGACTGGGTCTGTCTGGCCAATCGGCATCACCCGAGGATTCGCGGTCGCCTCGGGGCAAAGCAGTATCGTTCGGAAGGTCATGTCGCCATTACGGCGGGAACGGGCGCGCAGCTCCTCGAACAGGCGCTGCGGCAGGCGCGCATCGAGCGCGACGTGGTGCTGGAGTTGCCGGGTTTTCTGGGTTTGGGGGCGATCGTCCAGACGACCGACCTGATCACGACGCTACCCCGTCATATCGGCCAGACACTGGCTCAGGCGAGCGATCTGGCGGTTCATGCGTGCCCGATCCCGGTCGACGGGTTTGCGGTGCGGCAGCATTGGCATGCGCGATATCACCACGAGGCGGGCAACCGGTGGCTGCGCGGCGTCGTGATTCAACTGTTCGGCGCGTCGCATTGATCTGCGGATTTGGCGTTCGCGCTGGACGGCGTGCAAAACATGACGACCAGTTTCGTGCTCGACTCCGTCGTCCACAAGCGGTGACCAAACCGGCGCAACGGGAAAAGGGCAGGAGGGGGGAGGCTGCGCGTCGTCCGGTTTCGGCGTCCGTGACGGCGTATCGAGGCCACGCGGCGCCGGAGCGGCGTGCTGCCCGCTCCGCGCGCGCGGCCGCACTCAGGCTTTCAGTGCACCGAAGATCTCATTGAGCATGGACTTCGCATCGCCGAACAACATGCGGTTGTTGTCCTTGTAGAACAGCGGATTGTCGACGCCCGCATAGCCCGAAGCCATGCTGCGCTTCATCACGATCGACGTCTTCGCCTTCCACACTTCCAGCACCGGCATGCCGGCGATCGGGCTCGACGGGTCGTCCTGCGCCGCCGGGTTCACGATGTCGTTCGCGCCGATCACCATCGACACGTCGGCCTCGGGGAAGTCGCCGTTGATCTCGTCCATTTCCAGCACGATGTCGTACGGCACCTTCGCTTCGGCCAGCAGCACGTTCATGTGCCCCGGCATGCGGCCCGCGACCGGGTGGATCGCGAAACGCACGTCGACGCCCTTTTCGCGCAGCAGCTTCGTCAGTTCGAACACCGTGTGCTGGGCCTGTGCGACGGCCATCCCATAGCCGGGTACGATGATCACGCGCTTGGCCTCGCGCAGCAGCTCGGCCGTCTCCGCCGCGCTCACCGCGACCGCCTCGCCGGCCGGCTGTGCCGCGCCGCCGCCGGCTGCCGCCGGTGCGCCCGCGCCGCTGCCGAAGCCGCCCGCGATCACGCTGATGAAGTTGCGGTTCATCGCGCGGCACATGATGTACGACAGGATCGCACCGGACGAGCCCACCAGCGCGCCGATCACGATCAGCAGGTCGTTGCCGAGCATGAAGCCGGTGGCCGCCGCCGCCCACCCCGAGTAGCTGTTGAGCATCGACACCACGACCGGCATGTCCGCGCCGCCGATCGCCATCACCATGTGCACGCCGAACAGCAGCGAGATCACCGTCATCACGACGAGCGGCAGCATGCCGTCCTGGATCGTTTCCGCATGCAGGAACGCGCGGCCGTAGTAGATCACGATCAGCAGCGCGGCCAGGTTCAGCCAGTGCCGTGCGGGCAGCAGCAGCGGCTTGCCGCCGATCTTGCCCGACAGCTTGCCGAACGCGATGATCGAGCCCGCGAAGGTCACCGCACCGATCAGGATGCCGACATAAATCTCGACCTCATGAATGGCCTTCTCCGCGCCGGTGAACTGCAGCGACGTGTCGATATAGCTCGCGAAACCGACCAGGCAGGCCGCGAGGCCGACCAGGCTGTGCATCAGCGCGACCAGTTCCGGCATCTGCGTCATCTGCACCTTCTTCGCGGCGTACAGGCCGACGGCGCCGCCGACGACGAGCGCGGCGATCACGTACGGAATGCCCGCGGCCGACACGCGCGGACCGGCGACGGTGGCCAGCACGGCGATCAGCATCCCGATCATGCCGAGCAGGTTGCCGCGGCGCGCGGTTTCGGGATTGGCCAGCCCGCCGAGGCTGAGGATGAACAGGATCGCGGCGCCGATATAGGAGACGGTAGTCAGGTTGGAAGTCATTGTTGTCGTCCCCTTATTTGCGGAACATCGCCAGCATGCGGCGCGTGACTGCGAAGCCGCCGAACATGTTGACGGCCGTGAGCGTGAGCGCGCCCACCGCCAGGCCCAGGATCAGCCCGGACGGGCGGTCGCCGGCATTGGCCAGTTCGCCCAGCGGCGGCGCGACCTGCACGAGCGCGCCGATCGCGATGATCGACGAGATCGCGTTGGTCACGCTCATCAGCGGCGTGTGCAGCGACGGCGTGACGTTCCAGATCACCATGTAGCCGACGAAGCACGCGAGCACGAACACCGTGAAGTGCGACAGGAAGCTGGACGGCGCGAACTGGCCGACCAGCAGGAATGCCAGCGCGCCGATCGCGAACACGATCGCGAGCGCCTTGGCCGACATCGGCTCGCCGCTGTGGCCGTGGCCTTTAGACTTCGCCGGCGCGGCCGCCGCGGGTACGGCTGCCGGGGGCTTGGGCGCGACGGCCGCCTGCTTGATCGGCGGCGGCGGCCAGGTGACGTTGCCTTCCTTGATCACGGTGAGGCCGCGGATCGCATCGTCGTCGAAGTCGACGTTGATCGTGCCGTCCTTGGCCTTGCACAGCTCCTCGATGACGCGCAGCAGGTTCGTTGCATACAGCGTGGACGACTGCCGCGACAGGCGCGATGCGAGATCGGTATAGCCGACGATCGTCACGCCATGGCGCACGACCGCCTCGCCGGGCACCGTGAGTTCACAGTTGCCGCCCTGCTCGGCGGCCATGTCGACGATCACGCTGCCGGGCTTCATCGACTGCACCATCTCGGCGGTGATGAGCTTCGGCGCCGGCTTGCCGGGGATCAGCGCGGTGGTGATGATGATGTCGGCGTCCTTGGCCTGCTGCGCGTACATCGCGCGCTGCGCCTGCTGGAAGCCTTCGCTCATCACCTTCGCGTAGCCGCCGCCGCCCGAGCCTTCCTCTTCGTAGTCGACCTTGACGAACTCGCCGCCCAGCGACTTGACCTGGTCGGCCACCTCGGCGCGCGTGTCGTTCGCGCGCACGATCGCGCCGAGACTCGCGGCCGTGCCGATCGCGGCCAGACCGGCCACGCCGGCGCCGGCGATGAACACCTTCGCCGGCGGAATCTTGCCGGCTGCCGTGACCTGGCCGTTCAGGAAGCGGCCGAACGCATGCGCGGCCTCGATCACCGCGCGATAGCCGCTGATGCCGGCCATCGACGTGAGCGCGTCCATCTTCTGCGCGCGCGACAGCGTGCGCGGCAGCGAATCGATCGCCAGCACCGTGGCGCGCTTCGCGGCCAGTTGCTGCATCAGCTCGGGGTTCTGCGCGGGCCACACGAAGCCGATCAGCGTGCCGCCCTCGCGCATCAGCGCGACTTCGTCGGCGCTCGGCGGGCGGACCTTGAACACGATGTCGCTGCCCGACCAGAGCTCGGCGGCGCTGGCGGCGATGCTCGCACCGGCCGCGCGGTAAGCGTCGTCGTCAAAGTTCGCGCCGGCCCCGGCGCCGCTTTGGACGGCCACCGTAAAACCCAGCTTGATCAGTTTCTCGACCACTTCGGGGACGGTCGCAACGCGCCGTTCCTGAGTGGCTGTCTCCAGAGGAATCCCAATCTGTAATGTCATAGTGTTGAAAGATGGGTGATAGATCGGTGATGGCCATCGCGAAGCGCGCGGGCCGGTGCGTCAAGGTACCAGAATCATGTGCGTGTTTAGTGGCGCGTGCGAGGGTCTGCGTCAAGAATAGAACGACCGTTCGCTGAGTGCGGATAAAGTATGCCGCATAACGGCGGGGCTATCGAGGGCACAAATGCGTCGAACGCGTCTTCCGATGTTCTGTTGCGTTTTATCCACGTGCGGGCGATATCGCGTCGGCCGAATGGATGTTGACGATGCGATCGGGCTACCGCTGCCACGGTGCGGCGCTGCCGCGCGGCGGAGCTGCATGGGCTTCCCATAACCGGCTTCCTGCGCGGGTTCCCATGGCCGGCTCCCCATTGGCGATTCCGACCGACCGGTAGGGCAATGGCGCGCTGTGTGTCGCAGGCGCATCCGTCGGATCAATTCAGCAGACACCACATCGCGAGGAACGGCGCGTTGCCTGACCGCATCGCATGCAGTGCGCCAGGCGCGTTGTGGATGCCGCCGCCGATCCCGGGATCGAACCACGCGCCGTTTTGCTGCCGGACGAAATCCGCGATGTCTTTCGGGCGTTCACTCATCCTGGTCTCTGCTCCCGCGCTCGCATGGCTTGATGACACGAAAGTCTACGCAGAAACGTGCCGGCCCGGACAGCGAAAAAGGACGGCCGATTTGGCGCCGGCCGCCATGTGCTCGCCGTTGTTGCCGTCCGCCCCGAGGCAGCTTCGGCGACTTTGCATCATCAACTCCCGGTCTTCGGCTTCGCCGGCCAGCCCGTCCCGCCGGCACGCCGATTGCGCATCGCTTGTGCCGAAATCGGCATCCGAACCCGCCGCCCGGACGCCCGTTTCCGCCATCGCCTCGCGCATCGCGTGGCCGGTTTTGTCACCATGTGGGCCGGATATGACAATGGAAAACCGCCGGCGCGGCATTACGATGGGCCACGACGTCGCCTGGCGCTGGCCGGTTTTGCCGCAGCCGCCCGGGCCGCGCGCCTCATTCACCGCCTGATTTGGAACATCGACCATGAGCTATAACGCCCCTGTCAAGGACATGCTGTTCGTGCTGAAGGAACTCGCGGGCATCGACACCGTCGCGCAGTTGCCCGGCTTCGAGGAAGCCGGCTACGACACCGCGCAGGCCGTGCTCGACGAATCCGCGAAATTCTGCGGTGAGGTGCTGGCGCCGCTGAACGTCGAGGGCGACCGCAACCCGAGCAGCTGGAAGGACGGCGTCGTGACGGCGACGCCCGGCTTCGGCGCCGCGTTCCGCCAGTTCGTCGAAGGCGGCTGGCAAGGTTTGCAGCATCCCGCCGAATACGACGGCCAGGGGCTGCCGAAGCTGATCGCGACGCCGTGCATCGAGATGCTGAACGCGTCGAACCTGTCGTTCGCGCTGTGCCCGCTGCTCACCGACGGCGCGATCGAGGCGCTGCTGACGGCCGGCACCGACGAACAGAAGCAGCGCTACGTGCCGAAGCTGATCTCGGGCGAATGGACCGGCACGATGAACCTGACCGAACCGCAGGCCGGCTCCGACCTGGCGCTGGTGCGCTCGCGCGCCGAGCCGCAGGGCGACGGCACGTACAAGGTATTCGGCACGAAGATCTTCATCACGTGGGGCGAGCACGACATGGCGGACAACATCGTCCACCTGGTGCTGGCGCGCACGCCGAACGCGCCGGAAGGCGTGAAGGGCATTTCGCTGTTCATCGTGCCGAAGTTCCTGGTCAACGAAGACGGCACGCTCGGCGCACGCAACGACGTGCACTGCGTGTCGATCGAGCACAAGCTCGGGATCAAGGCGAGCCCGACCGCGGTGCTGCAATACGGCGACCACGGCGGCGCGATCGGCTACCTGGTTGGCGAGGAGAATCGCGGCCTCGAATACATGTTCATCATGATGAACGCCGCGCGCTTCGGCGTCGGGATGCAGGGGATCGGCGTGGCCGACCGCGCATACCAGAAGGCCGCGGCATTCGCGAAGGAGCGTGTGCAGAGCCGTCCGGTCGACGGGTCGGCCAGGCAGTCGGTGACGATCATTCATCACCCGGACGTGCGCCGCATGCTCGGCACGATGCGTGCGCTGACCGAGGGCGCACGGGCGCTCGCGTATGTCGCAGCGGCGCACAGCGACATTGCCCACCGCCATTCGGACGAGGCGACGCGCACGCGTCATCAGGCAATCTACGAATATCTGGTGCCGGTCGTGAAGGGCTGGAGCACGGAGATGGTGAACGACGTGGCGAGCCTCGGCGTGCAGGTGCACGGCGGGATGGGCTTCATCGAGGAAACCGGCGCCGCGCAGTACTACCGCGATGCGCGGATTCTCGCGATCTACGAAGGCACGACCGCGATCCAGGCGAACGACCTGGTCGGCCGCAAGACGATGCGCGACGGCGGTGCGGTGGCGAAGGCGCTGATCGCGGAGATCGGCGATACCGTCGCGGCGCTCGGCAAGGTGGACGGTGCGGCGGCCGCGTCGATGAAGGCGCAGCTCGAGAAGGGCGCGCGCGCGCTGTCGACGGTGGTCGACTACGTGGTCGCGAACGTGAAGCAGGACCCGAACGCGGTGTTCGCGGGCAGCGTGCCGTACCTGAAGCTGGCGGGCGTGGTGCTGTGCGGATGGCAGATGGCGCGCGCGCTGCTGGCGGCGCACGCGAATCGCGCGAGCGACACGGCGTTCTTCGATGCGAAGATCGCGATCGCACAATGCTATGCGGAACACGTCCTCGTGCAGGCAGGCGGGCTCGAAGCGTCGATCGTCGGCGCAAAGGGCAACGAGAGCGTGCTCGCGTTGACGGAAGACCAGTTCTGACCGTAACGGTCGGGGCGCAGGAGGAGACAGGATTTTGACCACACAGGACTTGCTCGCGCAATACGGCCCGCGCGAATCGATGGAATACGACGTCGTGATCGTCGGCGGCGGCCCCGCCGGGCTGTCGGCGGCGA
>NZ_LOTA01000012.1:0-53450 GCF_001521935.1 Burkholderia sp. RF7-non_BP4
GCGCTCGCTCGCCAAGGGCGAGGCGATCACGCAGGACACGTCCACGCTCGAGAACCCGGCGATCCTCGAGCAGCTCGGCCAGTCACTCTGAACGACGGGGCCGGCATCGGCCGGCCCTACCCAACCTCTTCGACGCACGCGCGTTCGGGCGCCCATCCCCGCCATGAACGCGTCGCATGCGGCCAACACCCGGCCGCGCACGTGCGTTCCGCCGCGCCCCATCCTGCGTATGCGGCCCGCGCACCGGACACCGCTTCGGATGTCCGGCGCATCCCCCGTTCGATGCATCGACGTACAACAACACTGGAGACACCCAATGAAAAGCAGAATCGTGATCGGTTGCGCCGCGCTGGCTGGCGCGATGATCGGCAGCAACGCCTTCGCGCAGAGCAGCGTCACGCTGTACGGCAACCTCGACGCGGCGTTGCTGTACACGAGCAAGACGCTCGACGCCGCCACCGGCGCGAACGCCGGCCATCAGTTCGCGATGACAGACACCGGCATGACGCCGACGACGTTCGGGATGACCGGCACCGAGGATCTCGGCGGCGGCCTCAAGGCGAAATTCCAGCTCGAAAGCGGCTTTGCCGTCACCAATGGCGCGTTCGCCCATTCGAACGGCAACTTCTTCGGCCGCCAGGCGTGGGTCGGGCTCGATGGCGGCTTCGGCACGGTCAAGGCCGGCGTGCAGTACTCGCCGTTCCTGCTCGCGATCTTCGATTCGGATCCGCGCAGCTTCTCGCACTTCGGTAGCGGGCTGATCAACTACGTCGACAACGTGCTGGTGACGGGCCTGTTCAACCCGAACGCCGTGTCGTACACCAGCCCGACGATCGCCGGCCTCACCGGCAGCGCGATGTTCGCGTTCGGCGGCAAGGCAGGCGACTTCCAGGCCGGCCGCCAGTATTCGGCGAGCCTCAAGTACGAACATGAGGGCTTCATGATCGACGCCGCGTTCTACGACGGCAACGACGGCACCAACCCGACGCCGACGCCGAGCACCGTCGCGTTCGTCGGGCGCACGATCGGCGCCGCGTACCGCTTCGGCCCGGTCACCGCGAAGGCATCGTTCACGAGCTACAAGGTCGGCGGATCGTTCAGCAACAACGTGTACGGCGGCGGCCTCGATTACCAGGTCACGCCCGCCGTCGACCTGAACGGCGGCGTCTGGTTCACCAGCGATCGCAACGACACCGCCAATCACTCGCTGCTCGCAGCCGTCGGCACGACCTACAGCCTGTCGAAGGCAACCGCGCTGTACGCGCAGGTCGCGATGGTCAACAACCACGGTGCGATGAACACCGGGCTCGGGATCAACAACGCGCTGTACGCGGTCACCGGCACGACCGTCGGCGCGAACGTCGGGATCCGCCACATGTTCTGATGCGCAGGCGGCGGTTCAAGTGCCGAATCGCCGCCGCCGTGCATTCGCAGTTCATCGGCATCGTGTCGGTGCTCGCGCTGCGCGAAACCGCACGTCGGCCGCTGCCCGGCTCCGCGCCGTGTGTCGCAAGCCGCGCGGAAGCGCAGGACCTGATTCGCCGCGGCGTTGACGAGGGGCGCGTGCGCGGCCGCAAGTTCACGCCGGTCGGCGAGCGCGCGTAATCCAGTAATGCAGTGATGCAGTAACGCAAGTCGTTGCGACGCCGCGCGGCGCCCACCGCCGGTATCTCGCGCGGCGCTCAGCCCGCCGCGAGCTGCTGTTCGTCGAGCCAGTCGAGCAGCGTCCGCGTGACGAACGCGGGATTCTCCAGGTTCGAGATGTGACCTGCGTCCAGCACCAGCGCATGGCGGCAACCGATCACGCTCGCCATCTTCACCGTCTCCGACGGCGGGCGCGCCATGTCGCCCGCGCCGCACATCAGCAGCGTGCGCTCGGCATCCAGTTCGGCGAGTGCGGCCAGCGTATCCGGCCGCCCGAAGATCAGCCGACCGAGCGGGACGATCGACTGCCGCAGCCGATCGGCCGGCAGGTTCGCGAGCGCGGCGCGAAACGCGGTCGGCACCGGGTCGGCAAGGTTCACGTCCGGCCGGAAGAACAGCGGCACGATCGCATCGAGCAGCGGCGGCGCGATGCAGCCGGCAGCGGCGATCGCATCGAGCATCCCGAAGTAACGCAGCCGCGTCGCGTCGGGTTCGGCCTCCAGCGACGCATCCATCAGCACGAGCGAGCGCACGCGCTGCGGTTCGCGCAACGCGAGCCGCGCGCCCCACATCCCGCCGACGCTCAGGCCCACGACCGCGCACTGATCGATCTCCAGCGCATCGAGCAACGCGCTCGCGTGCGCGGCGAGGTCGTCGAGCGTCTCGGTGCCGTCGGGCAGCGGGCCAGACGCGCCATGCCCCCACAGGTCCGGCACGATCACGCGATAGCGGCTCGATAGCGCGTCGATCTGCGGCGCCCACATCGCCGAATCCCACAGGTAGCTGTGTCCGAGCAGCACCGGAAAGCCGGTGCCGTGATCCTGGTAATGCAGGGTGCTGCCATGAACGATGTGTGCGGGCATGTCGTCTCCGGATGTCGATGCAATTGGCGGCGGCCCGGAAAAGGGCGCCGCGAACGCGAAGCGCCGAATCATCGCACAGGTTGCCGCATTGCGTATGACTGCCGTCGCGCACTTCCGCCGTGCGACCGGGACGACGCCGAACACCGGAATGCCGCGGCTGTCGCCGTTCGAGACATACGCTTACGCCGCCGCATGCGCGAGCGATGCGGCCAGCGCGAATGCGGCGGCCGCGACGGCGCGCCATGCTCTCTTCATGTCGATGTGAATTCGCCGTGCGTGAAGCACACCGTAGACGTGACCGCGGCGCCGGACAACCTCGGTCATCCGGCGCCGCGGCGCGCGAAACGCGCGATCAGAACACCGCGTGTCCGCTGATGAGGCTCGGCAGCCAGGTGGAGAAGAACGGCATGTACGTGACGATGTTGATCGCACTGAAGATCGCGAGGTAATACGGCCACGCCATCTTCGTCGTCTCGCCGATCGACACGTTGCCGATCGCGCAGCCGACGAACTGCACCGAGCCGATCGGCGGGTGCACGAGGCCGAGCGAGCAGTTCAGCAGCAGCATGATGCCGAACTGCACCGGCCCGACGCCGCACGCCATCGCGATCGGCAGGAACAGCGGCGTCGTGATCAGGATGTGCGCGGCCATGTCGACGAACGTGCCGAGGAACACCTGGATGATGTTGATGTACAGCAGCATCAACCAAGGCGCCGCGGTCGACTGCTTCAGCAGCCCCTCGATCGCATCCGGAATCTCCAGGTACGACATCTGGAAACGCAGCATGTTCGACACGGCGATCAGCAGCAGCACGACGCCCGTCGTGCGCGCCGCATGCGACAGCGCGCGGCGCAGTTTCTCGACGGTCAGCGTGCGGTATACGATCGCGGTCAGCACGAGCGAATACACGACGGCGATCGCGGCCGCTTCGGTCGCGGTGGCGATCCCCTTCGCGACGCACACGAGGATGATCGCGATCACCATCAGGCCCGGCACCGCGCCGACGAAACTGCGCAGCACCGCATACCAGCCCGGGAACGCCGGCAGCGCGGACGAACCGTCTTCACGGCGCGGATAGCCGTGACGCACGGCCTGCCAGTACGCGGCGGCGAGCACGAAGCCCATCACCCACAGCACCGGCAGGAGGCCGGAGAACAGCAGGTCGCCGATCGACACGCCGCTCACCTGCTGGCCGTGCAACATCCCCGTGATCCCCTGCGCGGCGAACGCGTAGATGATCATGTTGGTCGACGTCGGCATCAGCGCGCCGGCAAGCGACGCGTGGGTCGTCACGTTGACCGCGTAGGCCGCGCTGTAGCCTTCGCGCTTCATCAGCGGAATCACCACGCCACCCATCGCCGACGTATCGGCGGTCGGCGAGCCGGACACGCCGCCGAACAGCGTGCACGCGACGACGTTGGCCATCCCGAGGCCGCCGCGGAAGTGGCCGACGGTTGCCTGCGCGAAACGCAGGATCCGGTCCGCGATGCCGCCGTGCAGCATCAGCTCGCCGGAGAAGATGAAGAACGGCACCGCGAGGAACGAGAACGCGTTCATTCCCGAGATCATCGACTGCATCGCGGTCGCGATCGGCAGCCCTTCGACCATATAGGTCAGCACGCAGGCAATTCCGAGCGCGAACGAAACGGGCACGCCGAGCACGAGGAAAATCAGAAAACTGACGGACAGGATCGCGAGTTCCATGACGTTATTGGCCCGACGAAGAACGACGAAGCGCGAGCAGGTGCTCGAGCGAGAAGAGGATGATGGCGATCGCCGCGGGAATCGTGATCAGGTAGCGCACGCCCTCGGGCAGCCCGATGATCGGAATGCGGTCGCCCATCGTCTCGGCGGCCATGCTGCCGCAGCCGACCATGATCGCGATCGCGAACGCGATCAGGCTCAGGTGCTGGATCGCGATCACCACGGTGCGCGCGCCCGGCGACAGGCGCCGCACGAGCGAGTCGAGGCCGATGTGGCCGCCGTCGCGCACCTTCATCGCGGCGCCGAACATCGCGATCACGATCACCAGCAGCAGCGCGATCGGCTCGACGAAATCGGGCGCGTTCTCGAATACGTAACGCATCACGACCGCGTAGAACACCAGCACCGTGAGCGCCGCGAGACACAGCGACGCGACCACGGCCAGCGCGCGAAACAACAGGTCGTTCACGCATCGCAGGCGCGGCGCGGCCGCGCGCGGCCGGCATGGTGCCGCACCGTCCGCGGCGGCCGCATCCGGCGCGCCCACGGCCGCCGCGCCGTTCAGGGAAGTGCGACGGGTCACTTGGTTGCCTCGATCTCGTCCACGATCTGCTTCATCTGCGGCGTCTTTTCGTACTTCGCCCACAGCGGCTGCATCGCCTTCACGAACGCCGCGCGATCGACCTGCGCGGCCGGCAGGATCTTCGCGCCGCCCTTCGTCACCGTCTGCTGCGCCGATGCCTCGCGCGCGGTCCACAGCTTCTGGTAATACGGCACCGAATCGGCCGCGGCCTTCCTGATCGCGACCTGTTCCTGCGGCGACAGCGTGTCCCAGATCTTCTTCGAGAACACCAGCACTTCCGGCGTCATCGCGTGCTGCGTCTCCGAGTAGTCGGGCGCTACTTCGAAGTGCTTGGTTTCCTCGTACGACGGCAGGTTGTTTTCCGCCGCGTCGACGAGGCCCGTCTTCAGGCCCGTGTAGACCTCGGCGAACGGCATCGGCGTCGGCGTGCCGCCCATCGCCCGGATCTCGTCGACCATCAGGTCGGATGGTTGCACGCGCACCTTCAGCCCCTTCATGTCGGCGGGCGTGCGCACCGGGCGCTTCGCGTAGATCGAGCGCGCGCCGCTCTCGTAGAACGTCAGCGCGATCATCCCCTTCGCCGCGAACGCGGCGAGAATCTTCTGGCCGGCCGGGCCGTACATTGCCTTGCGGAAATGATCGACGTCGCGGAACAGGAACGGGAACGACGGAATCAGCGATTCCGGCACGATCTCGTTGAACGACGCGCCGTTCACGCGCGCCATGTCGATCGCGCCAATCCGCACCTGGTCGACCGTGTCCTTCTCGGAGCCGAGCGCGCTGTTGCCGAACACCTTGATCGAGTCCTTGCCGCCCGTCAGCTTCGACAGTTCGTCGCCCATGTACTTGACCGCCATGTTGGTCGGGAAGCTGTCGCCGTGCACGTCCGCCGAGCGGAACACGCGGGCGTGCGCGGACATCGCGAAGCCGGCCATCAGCGCGACGGCCAGTGCGTTACGGGAGCGGGTGAATCGGCGCTTCATCGTCAGTCTCCTTGCTGGTTGCTCGTTATTTGACGGCGATCCGGGCGGCATCCGCATGCATCGACGTACTGCCCTTCGAGGAATCGCAGTCATACGTTGTATGATGTGTCGGAGCGAATGTACGGCGGTTAATCGTTTTACTCACTTGGTGCATACCCTATAACGCGCACAGGCAAGGGATTACGGCGGGATATGGGAAAAAGTCGCCCATCTTCGGCTGACTTTTAGCGAAACGTTTTCCGGAAATGAGTCCGCATCTGGATCGGCACGACGTTGCATCGCTTTCCCGAGACCGAACGCCGGTATTCGATTCTATTTCGCAAGTTGTAGGATGACCGACCACACGACAATCGCTACCACGCGATATCAGGCCTCGACGATCAACCGGATGCGAACCTCACGCTTCGCAACGTGGCTCGATGTGAGCGCCGTCGTTGTAATGACGATGCGATGACGACTTCCGGCATACGGACCAGCGTCCACACGCATGCAGTCGCCGCGGGCACGCGCGATGCGTCCTCGCGGCGACATCGAAAATGCGAAAGGAGGTATGCGATGCGGACGACCAGAATGTCGGCAGGGCCGAATCAGGACACACCGCTGAATCCGGGCGACGAAGGGCCGCCCGATGCGCCGGGCGTGGGCGAGGACTTGTGCGGCGTGTGCCGCGGCACGGGCATGGTCGAAGGACAGCCGTGCACGGTGTGCGGCGGAACGGGCAAGGTGCTGCAGGGTATCGGCGGCGGATAGACGAACGTCACGCGCACGCGATCGCGCCTCGATGCCGGAATCTGCTGCAAAGCGGTGTTCGCAGCGTCCTGGCCGGACGCGCGCTCACCGACCGAGGCGTCGATCGCGCAGAAACGCATTCAGCTCGCCGCCCGCATGCTCGATATGCCGCTTGAGGAGCGATGCCGCCGCGCGCGCATCGCCCTTGCGGCACAACGCGACCAGTTCGGCGTGTTCGGATTCGGCCACGTCGCGCGCGGCCTCGGACAGCGACAACTGCACGCGCGTGTAGCGGTCGGTCTGCTGCAGCAGCGACGCGACGATCGCCGCCGTCTTCGGCTGGTCGGCACGTGACAGCAGCAGATGATGCAGTTCGGTGTTCAGTTCGCCCCAGCGCCCGGACTGGCTCGCATGCAGCACCTCGCTGTATTCCTCGAGGATCGCATCCAGCCGCGCGAAATCCTCGGCGGTCAGCTTCGGAATCGACTTCTTCAGCAGCACGGGTTCCAGCAGCGCGCGCAGTTCGAACAGTTCGGTGATGTCTTCCGGGGACAGTTCCGAAACGATCGCCCCCTTGTGGGGCAGGATCTTGACGAGCCCCTCGCTCTCGAGCTGCACGAGCGCTTCGCGCAGCGGGATCCGGCTGATGCCGAGCTCGGTCGCCAGCGCATCCTGGCGAAGCTGATAGCCGTCGACATACTCCCCTGTCAGGATACGGCGGCGCAATTCGTTCGCTGCGGCTTCGGCGCGCGTGGCGTAGACAAGAGCAGGGCGTTTCTCGTTCATGTTCGGGCTGGGGAAGGCGGTCAGGCAGGGTGCCGGCGCGGCGGCGGATATTGCATATTTTCTACAATATTAGCAGAGCGCCCGTGTCGTCGAACCGCCCCCGCATGGGACTTCACGCTGTCGCGCCCTTCGTTCGCCCGCCTGCGGATGTCGTATGCCGCCCCACTGCACCCGGCACGACTCGAGCCCCCAATGGCAAGCGACGATCAGAGATCTCCGCGCACTTCACCGGTTCCCAGCGCGCTTCGCTGCCGATTGACTTCCGCCCACAGCTCATCGCTGTCGTCATCGCGCAGCAGGACCATGCAGTCCAGTTGATCGTCGGTCACGCCGAAGTATTCCAGGATTTCCCGGCGAACCGCATCGACGAACTCCGCATATTCCGGGGTCGCCTGGGCCTGCGCGTGCAGCGCATCGTATGCTGCATCGTCCGCCCCGCCGCCGTGCTCGTCGATATAGCGCGAGATCCACTGGTCTCGCTCGCGGTCGAAATCGGCCTCGGCGCGCATCGCTTGCACCGCTGTGTAGAAATCCAATTGGGCAAACGCGGCGATCGCCGCCGTTGTTGCCTCGTCGAACGTAGTCGTCATTCCATCTCTCATGTTGGTCACGGCACATGATCGCATGAGTCGCACCCGGACAGGTGCCGCGAATTCGGACGATGCAACGCGCCGCCTGACGCCGACGTTTGGCCCGTGCGCCTTCGCGCCCGTTCAACGGCCGTATCGCCGTCTCGGGCCTCTGACTCGCAAGTGGGTCAACTCAGCGTCGTCGACGGGACTGACCGCTTAGTGGTGCAGATTCAATCCAATCAGCCATCGATTCATGAAGCAGTCGATCGAAGAACCTCCCCCGACGATGGCACCGATCGCGGTCGAGTTCCGCGTTCGCAAAACCGGTCGCCCGCCAGGACTCACGGGCGCAGCCCGAACATGCCGTGCCACAGCGCGCGGAAAAAGTCCGTATGCGCGTGTTCGTCACTCCTTCGCGCGTCGCTCTCTGACGCTTGCGCCGATGCCGCCTGCGTCGCCCTCTCGTCGCATTGCGGCATCTGCTCATCATGCTGTCCGTCCCGCGATGCGCCCGGCTGGCGCGACGCATGCAGTTCGACCACGCTGTCGGCAATGCGCTCGGCGAGTTGCACATCGCAATCGCGGCCGAGCAGAACACCGAACACGACGTCGCGGTTGTGCCCTTGCTCGGCGAAGCGCATCGCCCATGCCACGAATCGCGCATATTCCGCTTCGCGCTCCGCCTTCAAGCGCTCCTCTTCTTCGCGAAGCCGTGCGTGACGGAGCATTTCCTCTGCGTAAACGGTGTCGTAGACGCGGCGCAGCTCCGGATTCGAGAGAATCGCGTATGCTTCCTTGATCTCCTGAAATCGCGCATGCGCGTCCGCTTCGCACCCGACGTTGCGGTCGGGATGCGCTTTCATCGCTGCCTTTCGGTAGCCGCGCTTGATTTCCTCGTCGGTGGCGTTCTCGCACACACCGAGCAATTCATACATTGTCGTCATCGTGCGTCGGGATGAAAGTCGGATCGCGTTGATCGTAGCATGTCGCCGCAACGCCAATTTGTCGGGTTGGGAATTCACCAGACGCTAAAAACCCTGAGTGCAGGTCGGGAGCACTTTGGCGGATGACGAGATCCGAATCACTCACATCGGAACGTCCGTTTGCCAACCGGAGCGGTCGATCGAGTATCCGAATGTGCATGCAGGCCGACGGCGCTTCCTGGCCCGCAAACGTCACCGTCATATAGAATGATGCGCTTTGCCCGCACGCCTATGTGGTTCAAGAATCTTCAGCTTCATCGTCTTCCGGCACCGTGGGCCGTTACCCCCGATCAGATGGAAGCATGGTTGGCGCCTCACGCGTTTCAGCCGGGCACCAGCGTCGAAATGCAGCGCGTCGGATGGGCGTCGCCGCGTGACGACGGCGCGCTCGTGTATTCGATCAACCGGCAGATGCTGCTGACGTTTCGTGCCGAAAAGAAGCTGCTTCCGGCCTCGGTCGTCAATCAGGTGACCAAGGCCCGCGCGCTTGAAGTCGAGGAGCAGCAGGGCTTCAAGGTCGGACGAAAACAGCTGCGCGAACTCAAGGAGCAGGTCACCGACGAACTGCTGCCGCGCGCGTTCACCATTCGCCGCGATACCCGCGTGTGGATCGATACGGTGAACGGCTGGCTCGTCATCGATGCGGCTGCACAGGCGCTTGCCGACGACGTCCGCGGCCTGCTCGTCAAATCGATCGATCAATTGCCGCTCGCCGGCGTCCAGGTGGCGCTTTCGCCGGTCGCAGCGATGACGGATTGGCTGCTGTCCGGCGACGCGCCGGGCGGATTCACCGTGGACCAGGATGCCGAGTTGCGCTCGAGCGGCGAAGGCGGCGCCACGGTGCGATACGTCGGCCACGCGCTGGAAGCGAACGACATGCGCCGGCACATCGAGGCCGGCAAACAATGCATGCGCCTCGCGATGACCTGGGATGACCGGATCTCCTTCGTGCTGACACCGTCGCTGACGATCAAGCGTGTCACGCCGCTCGACGTGATCAAGGAAGCGACGGATCCCACCGCGCAAAACGACGACGAACGCTTCGACTCGGACGTCACGCTGATGACGGGCGAATTGGGGCGGATGTTGACCGATCTTGTCGATATCCTGGGCGGCGATCGAGACGACGCGATTCATCAGGCGGCAGCAGCCTGAACCCCGTCGGCTGTCGAAAATCACCGCCCCGCGGCGGCGCGGTTTTGCCCTGACGCGACATGTCGAGCAGGACCGTCGCCGCGCCGGCGTGGGTCGCGGCTGCACGCTCGCGATCCATAGGAAACCAGAGCAATTCCTGAAAGCGGCCGCGATCGTCAAGGGCTCCAGGCAATTCGTAGAAGGCCACCGACCGCCTTCCCCGCCCTCCCCCGGGAATCCGCGATGAACCGAAAAAAAGCCACCCTCGCGGGTGGCTTCGGTGCGTTCAAGCAGACTTCGGCCGCGGACGTCACGCGTGGGTCCGTCGGCTTGCCTCGGCGTCGACGTCGCGCAGCGACTTGCCGCGCGTTTCCTTCGCGAGGCCCACGCATACGATCGAGATCGCCGCCGCCGCGACCAGATACAACGCGATCGGCGTCGACGAATGATAACGCTCGAGCAACGACAGGCCGATCAACGGCGCGAGCGAGCCGGCCATCAGCGGCGCGACCTGATAGCACAGCGACAGCGCGGTATAGCGCACGTTGGTCGGGAACATCTCGGTCATCAGCGCCGAATACGGCGAGTAGGTCATCGATTCGATGAACAGGCCGAGCACGATCGCGGCCATGATGATCCAGTCGTTGCCGGTGTCCATCATCGGGAACGCGACGAAGCCCCAGCCCGCGGTCAGCACCGCGCCGGTCAGGTACACGGGCTTGCGGCCGACGAGGTCCGACATCAGCCCCATCAGCGGAATGAAGAAGAAATGGATCGCATTGGCGGCGAACATCAGCTTCAGGATCCGCGTGGTATCGAAGCCGACGACCAGCTTCAGATACGTCAGCGAAAACGTGACGACCATGTAGTACAGGATGTTTTCGGCGAAACGCGCGCCGATACCGATCAGCACCTGCCGCCAGTGGTACTTCAGCACGTGCCCCACGCCGAGCTGCTTTTCCTGCTTCTGCGCGCGGCGCGCCTGCGCTTCCTTGAAGATCGGCGCGTCGTCGACCTTGCGGCGAATCCAGAAACCGATCAGCACGACCACCGCCGAGAACCAGAACGCCGCGCGCCAACCCCACGCCAGGAAGTCGGCCTCGGACAGCGAGCTCGACAGCACCAGCAGGATGATCGTCGCGACCAGGTTGCCGGCCGGCACGCCGGCTTGCGGCCAGCTGGCCCAGTAGCCGCGGCGGTTGTCCGGGCTGTGCTCGCTGACCAGCAGGATCGCACCGCCCCACTCGCCGCCGAACGCGAAGCCCTGAATCAGGCGCAGCGACACCAGCAGCACCGGCGCCCAGTAGCCGATCGCATCGAAGGTCGGCAGGCAGCCCATCAGGAACGTCGTGATGCCGACCACGATCAGGCTGACCTGCAGCAGATATTTGCGGCCGAACTTGTCGCCGTAATAGCCGAACACCAGCCCGCCGATCGGGCGCGCGGCGAATCCCACCGCATACAGCGCGAACGCCGCGAGCAGGCCGTCGATCGGGTTGCCCGTCTTCTTGAAGAAATGCGTGCCGAACACCAGCGCCGACGCCGTTCCATACAGGAAGAACTCGTACCACTCCGCCACCGACCCGACCATCGACGCCGCGACGACCCGCTTCAATTCCCGTTTCGATGCCGTGTCCTGCACGGCCGCCACACCACCAGGCGAGACTGCCTCGCCGACCTGACTTGTCATCTCCGTATCTCCTCTCGTTGTCTTCCATTTCCCTTGACGGGCCGGTTCGCGGGTAAGCGCGCCGAAAGATTTTATACAATATCCAATACACAATCCAAGCAATCTCAAAAATGCGTTCGGCGGAAATGCGACACGTCGGCGTGCCACCGTCGATCGCTTCGAAAGTCATCGGAGGGAGCGGATTTCGGTCAGATAAAAGCGCGACGAGAACAGGCTAACGCAACGCCGGTCCGGCTTTGTGGACCATCGTGCGGCGCCACGACCAACATCGCGCCGACTTCGCCGGAATCGCCCGCCATCCTCGCCGGAGGCCGGCGCGCCGGGGTTCACCGCCCGCCCCGCTGCCCCGGAACGACGGCCTTCGTCATGCCCTTTTTATTTTATATTGTATAAAATATGCGAACTGGCTAGAATGCACTCGTCGATGGCTGACTCTCGGGCGAAACCGGAGGCAACGTTTCGGCACCGAGGCAAACAAGAGGTGGCCAGCCGCCGTCCGGATCACGTGAAGCATCGACGAGACGGCGAGCGCGCGTACCGCCCACGTTGCCAGCAATGGCAGTTGACCCTATCTGAATGTGAGGAAACGAGATGAGCGACAACATTTTTACCGGCACCATTCCGGCCCTGATGACGCCGTGCACCGCTGACCGTCAGCCGGACTTCGACGCGCTGGTGAAGAAGGGCAAGGAACTGGTGGCACTCGGCATGCGCGCGGTGGTGTACTGCGGCTCGATGGGCGACTGGCCGCTGCTGACCGAAGCGCAGCGCCAGGAAGGCGTCGCGCGCCTGGTCGAAGCCGGCGTCCCGACGATCGTCGGCACCGGCGCGGTGAACTCGAAGGAAGCCGTGTCGCACGCGGCGCATGCCGCGAAGGTCGGCGCGCACGGCCTGATGGTGATCCCGCGCGTGCTGTCGCGCGGCGCATCGCCGGCCGCGCAGAAGGCACACTTCGCCGCGATCCTGAACGCCGCGCCGAACCTGCCGGCCGTGATCTACAACAGCCCGTACTACGGCTTCGCGACCCGTGCCGACCTGTTCTTCGAACTGCGTCGCCAGCACCCGAACCTGATCGGCTTCAAGGAATTCGGCGGTGCCGCCGACATGCGTTACGCAGCCGAGAACATCACGTCGCAGGACGACAGCGTGACGCTGATGGCCGGCGTCGACACGCAAGTCTTCCACGGCTTCGTGAACTGCGGCGCCGCGGGCGCGATCACCGGCATCGGCAACGCGCTGCCGCGCGAAGTGCTGCAACTCGTCGACCTGTGCAAGAAGGCCGCGCAAGGCGATGCGGTGGCACGCGTACGTGCGAAGGAACTGGAAGCGGCGCTGGCCGTGCTGTCGTCGTTCGACGAAGGCTGCGACCTGGTCCTGTTCTACAAGCACCTGATGGTGCTGAACGGCGACAAGGAATACACGCTGCACTTCAACGAAACCGACGCACTGAGCGACGCGCAACGCAACTACGCGGAAGCGCAGTACACGCTGTTCCGCAACTGGTACGCGAACTGGTCGAAGAGCATCGCGTAAGCGCGCTCGCACGATGCAGTGCGATACGCGGCCGTGACACGGCTGCGTGATCGAGAAGAAAAGCCACGGAGCCCTCCGTGGCTTTTCCTGTTCATGCCGCGCCCCAAGCAACGCGCCCGCATGTGCTCGGCAGGCCCCCGCCGCATCAGTGTTGCTGCACGGCCGCGCCACTCGCGCGCTCATGTTCCGTGATTTCCGTGCGGCAACGGCCGATCGCATGCAACGCACCGGCCGCGACGAGCGCCGGCACCGCGAGCAGGCTGAACACATCGCCGAAGCGCCAGCCGAGCCCCATCAGCAGCGCGCCGGCGAACGCGCCGGCCACGCCGCCGATCCGTCCGATGCCGAGCATCCAGGCCACGCCCGTCGCGCGGCAACGCGTCGGATACAGGCTCGCCGCATAGGCCGACATCGACGTCACCGCGCTGGTTACCACGGTGCCGCACAGGAAGATCAACGTGCCGAGCCACGCGGCATGCCCGATCGTGCGGCTCGCCACCGGCACCAGCAGCGCAGCCACGACATACGCGAACACGATCGTCCGGTTCGGATTGAAGCGATCCATCAGCCATCCGACGCCGAGGTTGCCGAGCACGCCGCCCAGCGGGAACAGCGACGTCATCAGCGCGCCGCCTTCGGCACTGAAGCCCGCATCGCGAAGCAGCGTCGGCATCCAGTTGGTCAGCAGGTAATAGATCAGCAGCCCCATGAAGTAGGCCGCCCACAGCATCAGCGTGCGCGAACGAAACTGCGCGGACAGCACCAGCGCGAGCGCGGACGCCCCGTCGGCCTGCGGACGCGCGCCGGCGGCCACGAAGGTACGGTCGTCGAAGCGCTCGTTCGGTGCGATCCGTGCGAGGATGCGCGCGATGCGCGCATGCGTGCCCGGTCGCGCCGCGAGATACTGCGCCGACTCGGGCAGCAGCATCACGAGCGCGACCGCCAGCGCGATCGGCCCGATGCCGCCCGCGGTCAGCACGCTTTGCCAGCCGAAGTGCGGAATCAGCCATGCCGACGTGATGCCACCCACCGCGAGCCCGCACGAGAAGCCGCAGAACATCGCGTTGACGGCCACGCCACGAATCCGGGCCGGTGCATATTCCGCCATCAGCGTGACGGCGTTCGGCATCGCCGCGCCGAGGCCGAGCCCGGTCAGAAAGCGAAAGGCGGTCAGCGCCTCGATCGACTGCGCATGCGCGGACACCATGCTCCACGCGCCGAAGCACACAACCGACAGCACGAGCACGGTCTTGCGGCCGAGCCGGTCCGCGCAGGGGCCGGCGGCGAGTGCGCCGATGCCGAGTCCGGCCAGCGCCGCGCTCATCACCGGGCCGAGCGCGCTGCGCGCGATGCCCCAGTCGTGCGTCAGCGCGGGCGCGATGAAACCGATCGCGGCCGTGTCGTAGCCGTCGGCGGCCACGACCAGGAAGCACTGGATCAGGATCAGCCACTGGCAAGGGGAAAAGCGCTCGGCGTCGATGAACGACTGCACGTCGAGCGTACGCGGTTGGGTTTTCATCGTGTGTCTCCTTCAGTCCGGGCGCAAGACGGCACTGATGCGCCGCCCGCGCGCGGATATCTTCATGTTCATGTTTCGTTGTATGTCTGGCGTCCGGGTGACGTGCACAGGTCAACTAGGCGCATCGGCGGCGCCCGTCACGACCGCCACCCTCTCCACGCGAATGGCGTCCATGTCGTAACGGGTGTCGTCGTCATGGACTCAGCGCGTCAGGTACGCGAGGCTCGGGAACTCGACGCGGCGGATGATGCGGCTTTCCTGCGCGACGATCAGATGGCCGGACGCCTGCAGATACGCGGGCCAGTCCGGATCGGCATCGCGCGCGGTGCGCCGCGCGTCGTAATCGGCGATGCTGTCGTAGCCCCACAAGTGAACGACCTGATTCAATGCGCCGATGTCGCTCATGTAGAAGCCGACGGGCGCACCGAGATACTTCACCTGGATCGGCATCGCGAGCCGGTCGAAGATCTCGATGAATTCGGCCATGCCGCGCGGCCGGATCGTATAGATGCGATGGTCGATGAATTCTTTCGCGGTAGTCATGGTGTGCTCCGGGTTCACGCGGTCGCGCGCGTGTCGGCGGGATGCGCCACGGCAGCGCATGGTGTCGGCTCGGTGGGGCATGTCAGGTCGATGAGCCCCGCGATATGGCGCGCGCTCAGATAGCCGAACGTCATGATTGGACCGAGCGTGATCCCTGCACCCGGATAGTTTCCACCCATGATGCTGGCGCGATCGTTGCCGACCGCATACAGGCCGGCGATCGGCCGGTCGTCGACTGCCAGCACCTGCCCGACCGCGTTGGTACGGATTCCGTCGAAGGTGCCGAGATCGCCCATCACCACCTTCAGCGCGTAATACGGCCCGTTGCCGAGCGGCGCCACGCACGGATTCGGACGATGATCGGCGTCGCCGAGATAGCGGTTGAACGACGTCGTGCCGCGGCCGAATTCGGAATCCTCACCACGCTCGGCGTCACGGTTGTAGCGCTGCACGGTTGCCTCCAGATTCGCCGCATCGATACCGGCCCGCTGCGCGAGTTCCGCCAGCGTGCGGCCTTGCACGAGATAGCCGTTGCGCAGCAGCGGCCCGAGCGGCACCGGTGCGGGTTTCGCAAAGCCGAGCCCGTATTTGCGGATCGTCGCGCGATCGCACACGAGCCACATCGCCGTTTCGGTCTCGTCGCGACATGCGGCGATCATCGCGGCACCGACGTCATGGTAAGAATTCGATTCGTTCGTGAAACGCATGCCGCGACGGGTCACGCCGATGACACCCGGCTTGTAGCGATCGAGCAGATGCGGAAACACCCCGAAGCGACCGTCACCGAGCGGCACGCGCGAAACGGGCATCCATGCGGCCGGTTGCGGATAGCGAATCTCCACGCGGCCGCCAGCCTGCTCGGCCAGCTTCGCGCCGTCGCCGGTGTTGCCGACCGGCACGGGCGACACATGCACGCCGCCGCGCGCGACGTGTGGATACGCACGCGCGATTCGCGCGACGTCGTGCGAGAAGCCGCCGCTCGCCAGCACGACCGCACGGCGCGCGGAAATGCGATACGTCTCGCCGTCCGCCCCGACCATGGCGCCGGCGATGCGGTCTCCGTCGGTCACGAGTTCACGTGCGGGCGTGTTCGTCAGGATCGGGATCCCGAGGTCCAGCACCGACTTCGCGAGTCGCGCAGCGAGCGCGTTGCCGCTCGTGATCTGCACGCCGCGCCGGTACAGCGCGAGATCCTTCAGATGCGCGGCGAGCCGCTTCGTCACGTACCACGCGGACTTGAGCGAGCGCGTTGCGTTGAAGAAATGCTTCAGGTCCGCGTTCGACGAATTGAACATCATCCCGATGAACGTGATCGTCTTCAACGGCGGACGCAGGCGCTCGAGATCGCGCCCAAGCTGCCGCACATCGTACGGCGCCGCGACGACCGAGCGGCCGATTTCGACGCCGCCGGGCAGGTTCGGATGATAGTCGGGATACAGTGTCGGGACGAATTTCACGTCCGTTTCGCGCTCGAAGAATTCGAGCATGCGCGGGCCGTGCTCGAGAAAGGCCTCGATTGCCGCGTCGTCACGGAACGCGCCCGTTTCGCCGCGCAAATACGTGCGCGCCGCCTCGCGTGTATCGTGCACGCCGTTTGCACTCGCGTGGCGATTGCCGGGAATCCACAGCACGCCGCCGGAAAACGCGGTCGTGCCGCCGAAGCACGCTTCCTTCTCGACGACGATCACGTCGAGGCCGGCCTTGCGCGCGGTAATCGCGGCGGACAGGCCGCCCGCTCCCGATCCGATCACGAGCAGATCGCACGTGACGTGCTTCGAACGATGCCGATCGTTCATCATGTCTTCCTCCATGGATGGAACAGCCGCGCCGCCACACCGCTGAACACGGTCTGTCTGCATCACGCGCGGCAATGTCGTTGAACTACCTTGCGCCGGCACCGGCCTCATAGCCCGGCCGCGGAACGAGATCCATCAGCATCGCGTCGAGGCCGCCGTCGACCACCAGTTCCGCTCCGTTCACATACGCGGCGCGCGAACTCGCGAGAAACGCGACGACGTTAGCGATGTCGTCGGGGCGGCCGATGCGCCGGCTCGCGGTCATCGCGCTGCGGCGCGCCTCGATGTCCCCGCTCTGATAGAACGATTCGGACAGCGGCGTGCGGATCATCCCCGGACACACCGTATTGCTTCGAATGCCGCGCGGCCCCCACTCCGCCGCCAGCTGTCGCGCGAGCATTGCGACCGCTGCCTTGCTCGCGCTGTACGCACCGCTATGCGTCTGCGGGTAGCGCGCCGCGATCGACGCGACATGCACCATCGAGCCCGAGCCGCGCGCCAGCATCGCGCGGCCGAACGCCTGTGAGCAGAGCATGTAGCCGGTGAGATTGACCTGCAGCATCGCGTTCCATGCGTCCAGGCTGATGGTCTCGATGCCGCCGGCACGCAGCAGGCCGGCATTGTTCACGAGTACGTCGGCGGGGCCGAAATCGCGCTCGACGCGTTCAGCGGCTTGGGTCACGCTCGCCGCGTCGCCGATGTCGCATCCGATCGCAACGACATCGCCGCCTGCCGTGCGCATCCGCTCCGCAACGGCAATGGTCCTGTCCGCGTCGCGATCGAGCAGTGCGACTCGCGCACCGGCCGCCACGAGCGCTTCGACAATCGACGTGCCAATGCCGCCCGCCGCTCCCGTCACGACGCACACCTGCCCGTCGAGATGCAGCCAGTCCACCTTCCGGTTGTCTGCTTGCGATATCATTAGGTTTCCTCTTCAAATAGTCTTGAAATGTCCGGATCGAACCGGCATACGCTGCCCGAACGTCGCGCGATGCGTCAGTTGCAAGCGCTACGTCGATGAGAAAAGTATAGAAGCGCGCATCGCGCGAAAATTGGACAAACGCCGCAAGCAACAGGACAATTTGTACACAGGAGGCCGCGCGGCATGAGGAGAATCCCTAACTACGATCTGTATGGCGAATCGGCGCGTCCGCCTTGGTACGACGCGTTCAACTTCGAATGGATACCGGAGCGCAGCCAGCCGAACGACTGGCGTATCGCCGCGCACCGCCACGATGCGCTATTGCAGATTTTGTACATCCGCGGCGGGCACGGGCATGTCGTGATCGAGAGCGGGAAGCACACGTTCGCGCCGCCATGCCTCGTGCTGCTGCCCGCGCAGACGGTCCATGCGTTCGAGTTCTCGCCGCAAATCGATGGCCTCGTGATCACGGTCGTTCAGCACGCACTGGAAAAACTGGTCAAGACGGTCGCGCCGGGCGCACTGTCGATTCTGCAACGTGCGGCCGTGATTCCGGTCAAGGGGCCGGACGCGAGCGTGTCGATGCTGATGCCTTTGTTCGCGTTGCTCGAACAGGAATTCCGCAGCACTTCACGCGGCCGCGGTGCGGCCGGAATGGCGCTGCTGGTCGCGCTGGTCGTGCATGTCGCGCGCTTGAGCGATCTCGCGGCAGCGCCGTCGCATGCGGGCGTCGACCGGCGCGGGACGTTGCTGCGACGTTTTCGCGAGCTGATCGACACACACTTCCGCGAGCATCGGCCGGTGGAATTCTATGCGGAGCGGCTCGGCGTGACGGCCGCGCAGCTTGCGCGCGTCTGCCGCGAGGAACTGGGGATTTCGACGACGGCGGTCGTCAACGCGCATCTGATCCGCGAAGCGCAGCGCGATCTGGTTTATTCGAATCTGAGCGTGAAGCAGATCGCGCACGAGATGGGCTTTGCGGACAGCGCGTACTTCAGCCGCTATTTCCGCAAGCAGACCGGTCAGACGCCGGGCGAATTCAGGGAATCGGCCCATCGCGACCTGATGCCCGGCCGGTCTTGAACCGGCCCGATCCGGACGGCGGAGCCGGTCGCGACGCTGGATGTCGCGACCGGAAAAGCCGACCCGCCAGATCTGGCGGCCCGTCAGACCGCGACGGCGCCGACGTAGTTTTCCGCCATCGCCATCGCCGCCGCGCGCGACGTCGTCACGTGCTCGAGCTCCGCGACCTGCAAACGCTGCTCGAACGGCGACGCGTCGTCGAGACGATGCATCATGCGCGTCATCCAGTACGAGAAGTGTTCGGCGCGCCAGATCCGGCGCAGCGCGGTCTCGCTGTATGCATCGAGCAGGTCGGTGCGGTCTTCGTCATAGAACGCGTGCAACGCGGACGTCAGGATGCGCACGTCCGACACCGCGAGGTTGAGGCCCTTCGCACCGGTCGGCGGCACGATATGCGCAGCATCGCCGGCGAGGAACAGCCGCCCATGCTGCATCGTCGTCGACACGAAGCTGCGCATGCCGACGATGTTCTTCTGGAAGATCCGGCCTTCCACGACCCGCTGGCCGTCGGCGGAATCGACGCGCGCATGCATCTCCGCCCAGATACGATCGTCGGACCAGTTGTCGACCGAATCCTTCGGGTCGCACTGGAAATACATGCGCTGCACGTTCGGCGAACGCGTGCTGACGAGCGCGAAGCCGCGCTCGTGGCGCGCATAGATCAGTTCGTCCGACGACGGCGGCGCTTCGACGAGAATGCCGAACCAGCCGAACGGAAAGACCCGTTCGTAGTCCTGCCGCAATGCGGCGGGGATCATCGTGCGCGACACGCCCTGCGAGCCGTCGCAGCCGATCACGAAATCGCAGTCGAGCGTCTGTTCGACACCGTCGTGCACGAAGCGGATGGACGGCGCGTCGGTCTCGATGCCGGAAATCGTCGTCCCGGATACGTTGAAATACAGCGCACCGCCGGCCGCGACACGCGCGGCCACGAGATCCTTGAGCACCTCGTGCTGCGCGTAGACGGTAATCGCCTTGCCGGTCAGTTCGGTGAGATCGATGCGGCGGCGCTTGCCTTCGAACGCGAGTTCGAAGCCGTGATGCAGCGCGCCTTCCGCTTTCATCCGGTCGCCGACACCGGCTTCAGTCAGCACGTCCATCGTGCCCTGTTCGAGCACGCCGGCGCGAATGGTGGACTCGATCTGTTCGCGACTGCGCGACTCCAGGACAACCGACTCGATGCCGCGCAGATGAAGAAGATGGGAAAGGAGCAGGCCCGCGGGCCCCGCGCCGATGATGCCGACTTGCGTTCGCATGAATGTCTCCGGGTAGGATTGATTTTGCGCAAGTTTGGCGGCGGCGCGTGCTATCCCGCAACGCGATATCCAGAATATGAACTATCTCGATAACGGATAAAGGACGGGTGCACTTCACGCCATGCGTAGCGTGCGCCTACCCGGTCAGGGTTTCGCCGTCGTCAGCCCCGACTCCATCCCGTCGATCTTCGCGAGCAGGCCATTGCCGAGTTCCGTCACGCGGCGCGGCATGCCGGGAATCGCCAGCAGCGCTTCGATCCGCCCGCGCCAGTAACTTGGACGACTGACGCGCATCGCGCACGGCATCGCCGCATAACCGCTTTCGGCATCGCTTTCCAGCAACGCGACCATTCTCTCGATATGAGACAGCTCGCGCTCCACATAGTCTCTCGTCAGCATTTGATCGATACTCCCCCGCAACACAGCCCTGGCCTGTCGTCATCGCCGCGTCGCCGCATGGTCTTTTTTGCGGGACACGTCGTACTCGCTTCCCGTCACGGTACGCACGCTCTGTGTCAGAACACCGCCGATCGGTGCAACGATTTGGGTCATATCATCGGATCATTGCCGCGCAGCCTTCGAAACGTCGCCGCCGTGCCGCGTCGGTTGCATCCGCAACTCGATCCTCCGTCGACGATCGTAGATGCTCCGCTTCGCGGCGGCATCCCCAATATTGAGGATGCCTGCTGGAATCGATCGCACCGCATCCGTGCGATGCAGCGCGTGCGGCAATCAGGAATTGGGGAGGTCCGAGGCACGCTCACGCGTGCGGAAATGGCCGTCACGACCGACATCGACAGCGTCATACACGGCGTGCGGATCGGCACCGTGCGCAGCAAGGTCAACGCGACCGTCGCAAGAACGGGTGTGAGAAGGCGCGCCGGTCGCGGCGCGCTGTAAGGCGACCGAACCCGCTCAGCCGCGCCGGCCGCGCAAGCCCTTGCTCTTGCCCGCCGGCGGTTCGCCCGCACTCATCCGGTCCAGTTGCCGAACGATCTCCGCGCGCATCTCGGCCGAAATCTCCACGCTGTCGAGCAGCTCGGAGATCCACAGCCCGTCGGCCGCGAGCCGGCAGATCATCAGCGTCGCCGCCTGCTCGAGCGGCACCGGGTCCGGGCGCGTCCACTCACGCATCGGCACCGACCAGCGCGCGCGTGTTTCCTGCTCGGTGATCATCGACGCGACCAGCACGCGCAGCACGTCGGTGCTCGCGGCCGGCTGCGCGGTGTCGAGCACCGCATGCAGATACGCGCGCGCCGCCGCGCCATTGTCATGCGCATCGGCCGCCCGGTGCGCGGCCATCTGCGATGCGAAGCGCTCGGTCGCCTGCCCGAACAGTGCATCGAGCAAGCCTTGCTTGTTTGCGAAGTGATACTGGAGCGCGCCTTTCGTCACGCCCGCGCGTTCGGCGACCGCGTCGAGCGTCAACGCGGCCACGCCCTGATGTGTCGCGATCTCGGATGCGGCTTCCAACAGTTGCGCGCGCACCTGCTCCGGCGCTTTTTTTCGCCGCACGCCGGCGGCGGGCGCGGCTTCATGTGCTTCCGGTGCGCCTGCCGGCCCTGCCGTGTCGACAGGCGTGGAGATGTCGCGCGAAGCGGATTCTGGGCGTTTTTTCATGGGGGCGATGTTAGCACCCGCGGTCTCGATATAAACATTCCGGCTGGATGGTATGATCCGCCGCATGAACAAACCCGCCCCCTCCCACTGGTCCGCGCTCGACGCCGCGATCGCCCGCGGACGCGACGCGCTGATGCGTCTTCAGCAGCCTGACGGCAGCTGGTGTTTCGAACTCGAGTCCGACGCGACGATCACCGCGGAATACATCCTGATGATGCATTTCATGGACAAGATCGACGACGTGCGTCAGGCGCAGATGGCGCGCTACCTGCGCGCGATCCAGCGGCTCGACACGCACGGCGGGTGGGACCTGTACGTCGACGGCGATCCGGATGTGTCGTGCAGCGTGAAGGCGTACTTCGCGCTGAAGGCCGCCGGCGACAGCGAGCATGCGCCGCACATGGTCCGCGCGCGCGACGCGATCCTGAAGCTCGGCGGCGCCGCACGCTCGAACGTGTTCACGCGCATCCTGCTCGCGACGTTCGGCCAGGTGCCGTGGCGTGCGGCGCCGTTCATGCCGATCGAATTCGTGCTGTTCCCGAAGTGGGTGCCGATCTCGATGTACAAGGTCGCGTACTGGGCGCGCACGACGATGGTGCCGTTGCTCGTGCTGTGCTCGCTGAAGGCGCGTGCGCGCAACCCGCGCAACATCGCGATTCCCGAGCTGTTCGTCACGCCGCCCGACCAGGAACGCCAGTACTTCCCGCCCGCGCGCGGGATGCGCCGCGCGTTCCTCGCGCTCGACCGCGTGGTGCGCCACGTCGAGCCGCTGCTGCCGAAACGCCTGCGGCAGCGCGCGATCCGACATGCGGAAGCATGGTGCGCGGAGCGCATGAACGGCGAGGACGGCCTCGGCGGAATCTTCCCGCCGATCGTGTACAGCTACCAGATGATGGACGTACTTGGCTATCCTGACGATCATCCGTTGCGCCGCGACTGCGAGAACGCACTCGAGAAGCTGCTGGTCACGCGGCCCGACGGCAGCGTCTACTGCCAGCCGTGCCTGTCGCCGGTATGGGACACCGCGTGGAGCACGATGGCGCTCGAACAGGCACGCGGCGTGGCCGCGCCGGAAGCCGGCGCACCCGCGAGTGCACTGGATGAACTCGACGCGCGCATCACGCGCGCGTACGACTGGCTCGCCGAGCGTCAGGTGAACGACCTGCGCGGCGACTGGGTCGAGAACGCGCCCGCCGACACGCAACCGGGCGCTTGGGCGTTCCAGTACGCGAACCCGTACTACCCTGACATCGACGACACCGCGGTCGTCACCGCGATGCTCGACCGTCGCGGCCGCACGCATCGCAACGCGGACGGCTCGCACCCGTATGCGGCGCGCGTCGCACGCGCGCTCGACTGGATGCGTGGCCTGCAATCGCGCAACGGCGGCTTCGCGGCCTTCGACGCCGATTGCGACCGCATGTACCTGAATGCGATCCCGTTCGCCGATCACGGCGCGCTGCTCGATCCGCCGACCGAGGACGTGTCGGGCCGCGTGCTGCTGTGCTTCGGCGTCACGAAGCGCGCGGACGACCGCGCGTCGCTCGCGCGCGCGATCGACTACGTGAAGCGCACGCAGCAACCCGACGGCAGCTGGTGGGGCCGCTGGGGCACGAACTACATCTACGGCACGTGGAGCGTGCTGGCCGGGCTGGCGCTCGCGGGCGAGGACCCGTCGCAACCGTACATCGCCCGTGCGCTCGCATGGCTGCGCGCGCGACAGCACGCGGACGGCGGCTGGGGCGAAACGAACGACAGCTACATCGACCCGGCGCTCGCCGGCACCAACGCGGGCGAAAGCGCGTCGAACTTCACCGCGTGGGCGCTGCTCGCGCAGATGGCGTTCGGCGATTGCGAATCCGACTCGGTGAAACGCGGCATCGCGTATCTGCAATCGGTGCAGCAGGACGACGGCTTCTGGTGGCACCGATCGCACAATGCGCCGGGCTTTCCGCGCATCTTTTACCTGAAGTATCACGGTTACACCGCGTACTTCCCGCTGTGGGCGCTCGCGCGCTATCGGCGTCTGGCCGGTGCGTCTTCTTCCAGCGGGTCCGGCGTGGCGACCTCGCACACCACCGACACCGCGCTCGCCTGAGCATATGCGTCATGTCCGAGCCCAGGCTCGGGCGGCAACGCGCCGGCGCGCGTCACGGCGTCCGGCGCGATCACGCTTTGATCCGCCACCCTTCCCGCTCGCTCGTCGCGCGGATCGCTCTCGGACACCGCACGCCGATCGTCGGCAATTCCACGCGGGCCGGCACGACGCAGGTTACGGCTTGCCCTGCAGCGACTCGACGATCCGGTACGCGGTCTTCACGCGATCCTCGATCGGGAAGCTGCGGTTCGCGAGCATCACGATCGCGATCCGCTTCGCGGGAACGAACGCGACATACGTACTGAAGCCGTTGGTCGACCCCGTCTTGTTGATCCACGTGTCCGGGCGCGGCTTGAGCGGCGGCTCGATTTTGGTCGCGGGTGTCGCGTTGTAGAGCATCGGCGGCGCATTCCCCGCGAGCAGCGTCGGCAACGCGACCGGATACGGATACTGTTCCCAGATCAGGTCCTGTGTGAACGGGCCCGCACGGAAATAGCCGGTATGCGTGCGTTCGAGCGCGCGCTGCAGCCGCGGCGACGTTTCGACGAGCCCCATGTTCGCCTGCACGAAGCGCAGCAGGTCGGCCGCCGTCGTCCTGACGCCGTACGCCGGCTGCCACAGCATGCCGCCCGTCATCCGGATCGGCTTGCCGTCCTGCGTATAACCCTGCGCATAGTCGGCCTGGCGCGCGGCGGGCACGTCGATGTAGGTATGCGTCATCCCGAGCGCGGGGAACAGCCGCTGTTCCATCAGCACCGCGAAGTCTTCGTGCATCGCCTTCGCGGTGAGAAAACCGAGCATCCCGATCGCGACGTTCGAATACGTGCGACGCGTGCCCGGCGCATACGCAGGCCGCCATGCGTCGAGATAGCGCATCAGGTCCGCATCGTCGCGGATGCTGTCCGGCACCTGCAGCGGCATTCCGCCGGGCGTATGCGTGCCGAGATTGAGCAGCGTGACGACACCGAACGGCTTGCCCTGCAGCGCGGGAAGGTACTTGCCGGCCGGGTCCGCGAGCGACAGTTCGCCGCCTTCCTGTGCGTCGGCCGCGAGCGTCGCGGTCAGCGTCTTGCTGACGGAGCCGATCTCGAACAGCGTATCGCCGGTCACCGGCTTGCCGGTTTGCGTCGACATCACGCCGTAGTCGAACACATAAGGCTTGCCGTCGGCGACGACGCCGATCGCCATGCCGGGAATGGCGAACTGCTTCATCAGCGGCGCGACGTGGCGCGTCACGGTGTCGTGAATTTCGTCCTGCGTGGCGGCGGCCGAGCGGCCGGCCATGGCGGCGGCGCACGCGGCGACGAACAGGGTCGCGGCGATGCGGATCGCGTTGAATCGCATGATTGCGGTTCCTTCGATTTTTGTGATGGTTGCGTGAACAACAGGTCCGGCCGCACCGCGCGAGGACTGCGGCAGCCGGCCTGTCGAGCAAGGACTATCCACCGCCGGCCGCTTGCCAACAATCGATGAAATTTTGCGCGAGCCTAAAGAAAAACTTATGCGGCGCGCGAACCGGCCATGCGGACGTCAGTCCGCCAACCGGTCGAGAAACGCCAGCATCGCGGCGTTGAAGCGCGCCGGCCGTTGCAGCGGCGCAAAGTGGCTCACGCCTGGCAGGATCGTCAGCGTCGCGCCCGGAATCGTGTGTGCGAGATACGCTGCATGGTCGGGGCGGATGAATTCGTCGTGCTCACCCTGCACGATCGCGACCGGCACGGCGATCGCCGCGAGGTCGGCCGCGCTGTAATCCGGTTGCGTGCGCATCATTTCGCTGACGGCCGCGACGAACGCATCGAACTCGCACGGCGTCGCGGACAACCGCGCGTAGTCCTTGCGGTGCCGCGCGAAGCAGCGGTCGATCAGCGGGCTCGGCACCATCTCCTTCGTGCCGCCCGGATCCATGTTGCACGCGAAGAAGAACACGCCCACCACACGCTCCGGCGCGCGGGCAGCCAGCACGAGCGACACGCACGCACCGTCGCTCCAGCCGACGAAGCGCGCGCGCCCGATGTGCAGCGCATCGAGCACCGCGAGCACGTCGGAGGCCATGCGTTCGTAGGAATACGGGCGATCGTCGCGCGTGCTACGGCCGTGGCCGCGACTGTCGATCACGATCGCGCGGTAGCCGGCAGCGAGCAGCGCCGGCACCTGGTCGCCCCAGTTGCCGCCGTGGCCGAGACCGCCGTGCAGCAGCACGACCGGCGGCCCATCACCGAACGACGCGTGCCAGATGCGCGCGCCGTCGTGGTCCAGCCATCCTTCGGCGTCGGCCGCCGGCAGCGGCGTGCCGCCTTGCGCGTCGAAACGGACGAGATCGTCGTCGCTGAATTCCGCATTCATCGTTCTGCCATCCTTACGAGGGAGACGAGCTTGCGATTGTAATGCGCGGGGTGGCGTGCCGCGATGCGTCCGCGCCCTGCGCGACGGTGCGGCGCCGTGCCGTCAGGCCTGCGTCGACACCAGCCCGCCTGAGGTCGAACCGCCGGACTTCTGGATCGCCTGCGCAAGCTGCGCGATCGCCGTCGACAGCGCGGCGGAGATCGTGCTCGCTTCCGCGCTCAGCGTCTGCTGCTCGATCGCCGCGGCCGGATCGTTCTTCGCGCGCTGCGCGGCGGCGGCCATTTGCTGCTGCACTTGCGCGAGCTGCTTCTGCAAGCGCTCGATGAGTTGCTTCAGCTGCTTGACCGCGGGATCCTCCAACGAGGATCCCGACGCGCCCGGCGTCTGCCCCGCGCCGTCGGCCGGCGCCGCATTGCCCGTCGGCGACGACGCGGTGGACGTCGCCGTCGACGCGGCGCCGGTGGCCGTCTGACCGGTGGTGAGCGAAGTCTGCGCGGCGGAAGAAAGATCGATCTGCATCGTGTCGGTCCGTAATGAGTGTGCGACTCGGGTCGGTTGAACAAGGGATACCTTGCAACTCGTTTACGGCATTCGTCGGACAAAACTTTAAGCCCCGCCCTCCGAAGTGCGTTGAAACGGCGCCTGCGCCGTGGCTGCCGTACGCGCACCGTCGATTGTCGCGAAGGGGCCAGATTAGCCGACCGTCGACGCTGGTAAAATCGCCCGCTGGCCTGCTGCCGCAGCACACCGGCTGCTTCCGGCAAGGCCGCGCGGGCTACCCCGCGTCGACGCCCGCCCGATCGGGCCCGATACGCGATGCCGTCCGGCGCCGTCGGTGCGCGAGCCCCGCGCCCGCATCGACATCACGACGCGCCGACTCCGGCACGCACACCCTTCATCACGCATTTCGAGGAACTCACGATGGCCCGCATCGGCGCCTTCTGCCTGACCACGTGGCTCGCGGCCGCGATTCTCTACTTCGGCCAGCATTCGGTCGCGATGATTGCGCTCAGCGGCGTGGTCGTGTTCGGCGGATTCGACCTGCTGCGCCCGTAACGGCGGTCGGCGCAGCGCGAACACGACCAGCCCGTCAACGCTTCAACACATCACCGCGGCAACGTCCTCAACGACGACGGCCCGCCCGACAGCGCAATGCGCTTGCCCGTATCGCGCAGCTTGCCGCCTTCGACCGCATACAGCGCGAGCTGGCGCTCGACGTTGAACTGCACGATCACGTGCCGGCTATCGGCGGTAAACACGATACCCTGCGCGGCTTCGCCGCCCGGCACGTCGCTCGTCTGCACCGCACGGCCGTCGCGGATCTCGAACAGCACCACCCTGCCGAGCTTGTGGCGACCCGTGTTGTCGGCGGTCAGGTTCGAGCCGTCCATCGCCTGCACGGCGATCCACTTCCCGTTCGGCGAGATCGCGACGCCTTCCGGCAGCGACGGCACCGTCAGGTACTGGACCGTACGGAACGGCGCGCGCGACACGTCGATCAGCGCGACCGAATCGGCATCGCCCGCGAGCGTGCCTGTGTAACCCGGCAGCCCCGCGAGCCCGACGTTGCTGACGACGGCCCAGCGATTGTCGCTCGACACGTCGATCGTATAAGGCGCGACGCCCGTGCTCAGCCGCGTGCCGCTGTCGGTCACCTTGCCGTCGTCGACGTTCAGCACCGCGACGCCCTGCTCGTCGCGCAGCGACACGAGCGCATGCTTGCCGTCGTGCGTGAAGCTGATCCCCGCGAGCCGCTTCTTGCTGATCCTCAGGTTGCCGTCGAGTGTCACCTGCGTCCCGTCGATCCGCAGGATCGACACGCTGCCGTCGACGTTCGCCACCAGCGCAAGCCGGCCCGACCGGTCGATCGCGATCCCCTGCGGGTGCGTGCCGAGTTCGATACGCGTGATTGCCGGCGGCGACGCATCGAGGTTCACGACCTGCAGGAACGTGTCGTACACGAGCTGCTTCGCGTTCTGGTCATAGCGCGTCGGCGCGCCGACCAGCGCGAGCTTCGCGCCGGGCGCGATCGCGACGGCCTGCGGCGGCCCCTGGATGCCGTTCGCGACATCGACCTGCAGCACGACCTTCGGCGGAACCACGCTCGCGTCGAGCAGCGTCAGCGTGTCGGCGGGCGGCGACGCGAGATAAGTATCGCGCCCTTCGACGCGCTGGTACTTGCCGTCGTTGCCGGACACGATCCAGTCGGCCGCATGCGCCGCGACGGCAGTGGTGACGAGCGTCAGCGCGGCGAGCAGGCGGGCGCGACGAAGGCGCAAGGGATTCGAATGCATGGCGGTCGGTTCTCCGGATTGGTTGCGGACGCAATGACTCGCACGACCCCGCTGCTCGACGGGTCGATGCAACCGCATGATGCATGAAAGCCCGCGAATCCGGCGTCTCGTGCCCGCGGCTCGAGAACATGCAGGGCGGGTTGATGCGTCCCACGCTATGTCACAGATCAATCAATTTGTGACAACGTGTGCGAGAATTCCGAACCGGCGCATTCGGTCGGCACATCGGCACACGCCGCGCGACTCACGACACTCACGGCATCGAGGAAACGCATGGATCGGCAACTGCGCTGGGGCGACGCCAGCAGGAGGGACAGTGTCAACGACGGGCGAAATGCCATCCTGCGCGCGACGCTCGACACGATGATCGAGCACGGGATCGACCGTCTGTCGATCGACGACGTCGCGCGCCGCGCGAACATTTCTCGACGCACGCTGTACCGCTATTTCGGCACGAAGAAGGAACTGATCCAGGGCGTGATCGGCGTCGAGAATGCCGCGTTCTTCGACGAGATGCAGCGTGCGCTCACCGGCTTCGAGCACGACTTCGAGGCCTATTGCGAGGAAAGCATGTGCTTCGCGGTGCGCTACCGCGATCGTCATCACGGCGGTTTTCACCACAACTATCTCGCGACGAGCGTCTCCACGGAGGTGTTCGGCTACATCGTCGAGAACGTCGCGCCGATGTGGCAACGCGTGCTGGAACGGCCGTACCGCGAATACGTCGCCCTGCATGGCGCGCAGGTGCCCGCACTTGACGACATCATCGCGCTGATCAGCCGCATCGGGCTCGCGTACTGCCTGATTCCGGTGGACGAGCAGGCGATGCGCGCGCAGATGCGCATCCTGTGGACGTTCCGGCCCGAGCCGGCCGGCAAGCCGGTCGCCGCCAGGATGAAGGCGGCGCGCTGAACGGCAACGCGCGCGATGTCGCGCAACCCGGCCGATGCCATCCGATACCGGCCACGAACCTTTCAACTCACACTGGATTCCCTCATGACGACCTGCGGAGTTTCCGTCTCCGGCCGAACGCTCGATCGCGCCGACCTGCTGCTTCTCGTCGAAGGCTCGCCCGCGCCGATTCGTCTCGAAGACTGCGACCTCGAAGGCGCGGACCTGTCGCGGCTCGATTTGCGCGGCGTGCGATTCGAGCGCTGCGCGCTCGCGGAAGCATCGTTCGTCGGCGCGACCCTCGCGCAGACCACGTGGATTCGCTGCCGCGCGCGCCAGACGAGCTTCGCGTCGGCCGACCTGGAGGACGCGCAGTTTCAGTCCTGCGATCTCAACAACACGAGCTGGCGCCGCAGCAAGCTGAGCTCCGCACGCTTCGACGAATGCAGGCTCACCGGCGCGGACTTCGAGGAATGCAAGTCACTCGGCATCGAGTTCTCGAACACGCTGCTGGTCGGCGCGAGTCTGCGCCGTTTCTCGTTCCGAAAGACGCGGCTCGTGGCGCTCGACTTCTCGGATGCCGATCTCGCCGGCACCGACTTTCGCGACGCCGTGTTCGAAGGCGGCAGCCTGCGCAACGCGCATCTGAACGACGTCCGGTTCGATGGAGCCGACCTGCGCGACGTGGAACTCGGCGGCACGCCGAAGCTGCTCGCGTCGGGCGTGCTGCGCGGCGCGACCATCTCGTATGACCAGGCCGCGATGCTGATCGAGAATCTGGGGATCCGGGTCGCCTGACGACTGCACGCGCATTGCTTCGCATCGCGGCCGATATCCGCGACTTCGCGCGCGAACCGCGCATGGTGCAAATGCCACCGGCGATCTGTCGAATATTTTCGTCACTTCGGCGGCATTCCGACCGGCGCGCACCACGCATGTCCCGCGCGCTCACATTCGCCGACCGAACCCAACGGCATTCAAATCACTAGGGAAAATCCGGAGACATCCTTACAGCGATTTACCTGATGATTCACAGGAACGTCATGTTTCGGCGATCCCACTTTGCAACATGCTTTCGTTTTGCTTCAACGCTTCGATATCGCCGCGCGGCAAGCGCGACGATCGAAGCATGAAACGGCAAGCGTCCGCGAGTCGCCAGGTGTTCAATACTTTCAACAACCCGGTCGAGAGTAACGTGAGAATCCGTGGCCCGCTGGTGCGGTGGAGACGAGGCGATGCGCGCAACGTACGCGTCGCGATCTCGTCCGCCGGCGACAGTGACCGCCGGCAGAGTCCTCGCCTGCATCTGTCGATCTATACCATCCTGTCCCGCCGTTCCGTCCGCCGTCACAACGCCGTCGCCGCACGCGCGTTCGTTGCGATCCACACCGACGACGTCGCATCGCTCCTGCCTTAGCGCCCCCTGCCTTCCGTTCGACCTGCGCATCGTGTCCGTGTGATTCGCTTCGTAGACCGAATGGACTCCCGATCATCGTGCATCGCCGGCGCTCGTTTCGAATGCCGGCCGGTTACACACGTCCACCCTTGAACCGTGGCGCGGCGACTCGCCAACCGCCGAGCACCGCGCGCTCCAATACGGAAGACATGCCATGCAACTCCGCACCCTTCGCCGCGCCATCGCAACCGCCGCCATGATGTCCGTCGCGGGCATCGCCGCCTTCGGCAGCACGAACGCCCAGGCGGCCGGCGAGCTGAATATCTACAACTGGTCCGACTACATCGCGCCGGACACGATCCCGAATTTCCAGAAGCAGACCGGCCTGCACGTGCGCTACGACAACTACGACAGCGACGACACGCTGCAGGCGAAGCTGCTGTCGGGGAACTCCGGCTACGACATCGTCGTGCCGACATCGAACTACATGGCCAAGCAGATCCAGACGAACGTCTACCAGCCGCTGGACAAGACGAAGCTGCCGAACCTGTCTCACCTCGATCCGCTGCTGATGAAGATGGTCGCCGACGCCGATCCGGGCAACCAGTACGGCGTGCCGTGGGCGTATGGCACCGACGGCATCGGCTACAACGTGCAGGCGGTGAAGAAAGCGCTAGGCGACAAGGCGCCGGTCGACAGCTGGGCGCTGGTGTTCGACCCGGCCAACATGGCGAAGCTGAAGAGCTGCGGCGTATCGTTCCTCGACCAGGCCGTCGACGTGTTCGCCGCGACGCTGCAATACATGGGCAAGGATCCGAACAGCACGAATCCGGCCGATTACCGCGCCGCATACGAGGTGCTCAAGAAGGTGCGCCCGTACATCACGCAGTTCAACTCGTCGGGTTACATCAACGATCTCGCGAACAACGACCTGTGCGTGTCGTTCGGCTATTCCGGCGACGTCGGCATCGCGCATCGCCGGGCAGCGGAAGCGAAGCGTCCGTACGAGATCCGCTTCGCGAATCCGAAGGAAGGCGGGCTGCTGTGGTTCGACATGATGGTGATCCCGAAGGACGCGCCGAACCGCGACGCCGCGCTGAAGTGGATCAACTACCTGCAGGACCCGAAGGTCAACGCGGGGATCACCAACGCGGTGTTCTACCCGACCGCGAACAAGGCCGCGCGCCAGTTCGTGAAGCCCGCGATCGCGCGCGATCCGTCGGTCTATCCGGCCGACGAGGTACTGAGCAAGATGACGTTGCTCAAACCGATGCCGCCCGAAATTCGTCGGCTCCAGAACCGGTTGTGGGCGCAACTGAAGACCGGGCGCTGACGGGGCAGCTCGCGACGGGCAGCGACGGCCACGGCCGCCCTATCACTGCACCCGCGCCGCATGCGGCAACGCGGCCGCGAACGTGGCGTCGATGAACCGGATCACATCGTCGAGCGACGACGTGCACGTCGCGCCCGCGGCAAGCTCCCGGAACGCGCCGTCCGGCCCGAGGCAGATGAGCGGCTTGCGCCAGCGCCGCGCGAGCGCGATCTCCTCGGCCGTCCCGTGCCCGCCGGGCAGCGCGACGATCAGGTCGCTGCTCAGCACGTTCACGTAGTTCCGGTTGATGGTATGCGGTTCGGCGCCCGGTTCGCGGCGCGGCAGCGGCGTGAGGATCGGGATCTCGACGAACGGATGCGGATAGCCTTCGAGCGGCACGAAGCCCGCGTGCGGATCGGCCTGCGTCGGCACGATGCCGATCGACCGGCCGGCCCGTCCCGGCACGCCGGCGAACGCACGCGCGACCGCCAGCATCACGCCCTGGCCGCCGCCCGTCAGCAGGTTGAAGCCGGCCTGTGCGAGCCATGCGCCGAGCGGCTCGGAAAACGCGAGCCACGGTTCCTTGCCCGAGCCCATCACGCCGATCGTTCGATTGTTGCGTTGCATCGTGAATTCCGGTGATGAAGTTGAATTGAACCGCGGCGTGCGCCGGGTCGCGCATCCCGGCGCGCGCCGCGCGTCGTCATTCGAGTTCGACGCCCTTGAGCTCGGGAATCAGGAACAGCGTCGCGACCATGTCGAGCACGTAGAGGCCGGCGAGCAGCGCGATCGCCGTCTGGAACGAATAGTGTGCGGCAAGCGCGCCGACCGCCACCGGTCCGAAGCCGCCGACCGCGCGGCCGATGTTCCACAGCACGTTCTGCGCGGTCGCGCGCGCGGCGGTCGGATAGCCTTCGGACATCAGCGTGCCGTAGCCGCCGACCATCCCGTTGACGAACATCCCCATCAGCGCGCCGGCCCACAGCATCGCCGTCGGGTCCGTCAGGCGCGCATATGCGAGGACGGTCACGACCGAACCGAGCTGGTACAGCAGGAACGTCGGCTTGCGGCCAATGCGATCGGCGAGCTGCCCGAACGTCCAGACGCCGATCATCATCCCGACGACAGTCGCCGCCGTCCACAGCCCCGACTTCGTCAGCGAGAAACCCATCTGCTTCGACAGGAAGGTCGGCAGCCAGATCACGATCCCGTAATAGCCGAAGTTCTGGACCGAGCACAGGATCACGATGCCGAGACTCGTGCGCGCGGTGCGGGCGTCGGCGACGAGCATCCGGAACGCGTTGGCCCGCGGCCGCGCCGCGCGTTGCACGAAGACTTCCGGCTCGTGCAGCCGGTTGCGCAGCAGCCACGCGAGCAGCGCGGGCAGGACGCCGACCACGAACATCCCGCGCCAGCCGATATGGAGCAGCAACAGCGGCGTCAGCAGCGCGGCCAGCAGTACGCCGGCCTGCCAGCCGAGCGCGACGTAGCACGACACGCGTGCCCGCTTGCTCGCCGGCCACGCTTCCGCCGCGAGCGCCATGCCGATTCCGAACTCGCCGCCGAGGCCGATGCCCGCGATGGTCCGATACACGAGCAGATCGCGGAAACCCTGGGCGAACGCGCACAGGCCGGTGAAGACCGCGAACAGCATGATCGTCCAGGTCAGGACGCGCACGCGGCCGTAACGATCGCTCAGGGCACCGAACAGAATGCCGCCCGCGACGGCGCCGATCAGCGTCCACGTGACGAGCGCGCCGCCCTGCCCGGGCGTCAGCTGCAACGCCGCCGTGATCGCCGGCAGCATGAAGCCGAGGATCAGCAGGTCGAAGCCGTCCATCGCGTAGCCGATCGCCGAGCCGGCCAGCGCCTTCCACGCGTACGCGCCGACCTGCTCGCCGCGCGGCGCCGCCGGATCGCCGAGCGCCGAAGATTTCATGTTTGCTGCCATGGTGTCCTGCCGGAAATGTCCGGGCGACATTCTAAAGCCTGTTCCCGCGCATGACGGACGCCGGACGCGCGCACGCGGAAAGCGCCGCGCCGCCCGCTTCCGGGAACGGAAGCAGGCAGCGTCGGTAATGAATTTGAAAGACATTGAAGCCGGCGATCCGCAGTCAGGCGGGACACCGAAAGAACGCGATGAAGCGGGTGTTGCGAGGCCGGCGTCGCCGCCGGCGCGGGTCGAACGACACCGGAGCGGTGCCGGCGCGGGGCAGCCTCAGCCCCGATCGTCGCCGGGCCACCAGGTTTTGGCTTCGCGGTCGACGAGCAGCGTATCGAGATCCTTGCCTTCGAGCCACTTGGGACGCGGGCCACGGCCCGACCACGAGCGGCCGGTCGTCGGATCGTAATACTTGGCAGGCGCCTTGCGTTTGCGCTGGACGATGTAGCCGAGGGCGCTCAGCACTTCCTGCTGCGAGATGCCCAACAACTCGACCTGCTCCTTGAATGCCGCGAGTGCGGCTTGCTTCTCCTTCTGCTTGGCTTCCGACAGCTTGATATTCAGGTCCCGAAGTTGTGCTTCGAGATCCTGCAGGGCCTGGGTCATGTATTCATCCTCTTTGGGCATGTTTTTATTCAAAAAAACCTCCGATGGCCGAACCTATCACGAAGTTCCGCCAATCGGTGTTGCGATATGTGAATCGTTTGCCTGGACCTGTAACGCTTTCGAAGTGTACCGAACGCCACGCCATCGTCGAAAACCGCACGGCATCGGCACGCAACACATGGCGCCGCACCCATGCACAGGCGCGGCATGGCGCGAATGATAGCAGTGCGCATCCGTCATGTTCGAGGACTTTTGCGGTCCGGCGCACACTTGCCTTCGCCAGCCCGCGCGCGTCGGCGCCGGTGCGGCGGTTTACGTGCCGAAGCGGCACCCGTTCCACGCAACTCGCGCGAACAGCGCATGCAGCTTCGTGCCGCGCGCGGCCCCGATCTGACGACCGCGCTGGCCGCGCGCGACGCGCATGCCGGTGCGTGTCGCGTGCAACGTTCCAGCATCGATATGGATAACGTAACGTTTCACGTCTCCCGGCAACGCGGCAGAAGGCATCCTGGCCGGGAACGGACACGCACGATGTCGTGCGTGTGATTGAATTCGATACGAAGACGCAGCGCGATGGGCGCTCTCTGCTCTCGTGATTGTTCGAATGCGTCAAGCCATCGGCGAACCCGACGCACCGCCCCGCAGCCTCGACGTTCCCCGCCGAGCGGGAATGTTGCGCGGCGTGGCGTCTTGCCGTGCACCTGCGATGACCGCTGCCACGCGTCGCGGCATCACGGTTCGACGCGCTTACGGCAGCGGCGGCGCGTCACGCAGCACGGCTTGCAGCCCGGTCGCGAACGGCGTCGCATGATCGATCCCGAGCGCGCGCACGCGCGACGCATCCAGGTGGCAATCGTACGGACGCGGCGTCGCGTCGGCCGGCGTGTCGATCCGTGCAAGCGCCGCATCGACGCCGAGCGCGACCGCGATCCGTTGCGCGATGTCGTACTTCGTCATCGGCTCCTCGCCCGACCAGTGACGGATGCCCGTGACGGACGAGCCCGCAAGATGGCGCAGCGTCAGGTCGCGAATGACCGCCGCGACGTCGGGCGTGTAGGTCGGATAGCGGATCGCCCATGCGTCCATCCCGACCGCATCCGCACCCGGACGCGCGGACGCGACGATCGCCGGCACGAGGCTCGTGACGGCCGACTCGCGCCAGTCGACGATCGACCCGTAGAGCAACGGCAGCCGCAGCACGCAAGCAAGCGGCGATGCGGCGAGCAACGCGGCCTCGCCTTCCAGCTTGGTGCGGCCGTAGATGTTCAGCGGGTTCGGCGCGGCGTCTTCGCGGTACGGCGCGGCCTTGCCGTCGAACACGTAGTCGGTGGAGATGCCGAGCGTCCACGCGCCGTAGCGCGCCGCGAGCGCGCCGATGCGGGCCGGCGCGTCGACGTTGATCGCGCGCGCGGCGGCGGGGTCGCGTTCGCAGACGTCGGGGCGGCGTTCGGCGGCGCAGATGATCACGGCGGCCGGTCGGCGAGTTGCGAAGAGGTGTTCGAGCGCCGGCTGATCGAGCGCGTCGAGTCGGGCGACGTTTTCCGGCGGCAACCCGAGGCGCCGGGCGCCCGCGGTGTCCGGGTTACGGATCGTTCCGATCGGCGTCAGCGACGATTCGCGGGACAGCGATGCGGCAACCGCACGGCCGAGCAGGCCGGACGCGCCGATGAGAAGGATGGTCGGATGCGACACGGTGGCCAACGATGAAAGGGAATGAGGGCCCCCAATCTATACGAGAACACGCAACCGATGTCGATTTCGATCGCATGTCGACGACGTGCGCGTGATGAAAACAAGGCCCGATGCGCGATTGCGCGCACCGGGCCTGTCGTGCGGCACGAAGCCTCGCGCCCGCTTACTTCCGGTCGAACGAATAGCGCCCCGGCCCGCTCACCGCGAGCAACAGCAGCCCGCCGATGATGCTGATGTTCTTGTAGAAGTTGATCATCGCGAGGTACTGGTCCATGCCTTGCAGCGCCCAGTAGCGATGCCCGATCAACGCGGTCGCGAGCGTGTAGACCGCGAACACCAGCGCAAGCGGACGCGTGTAGAACCCGACCGCGAGCAGCGCGCCGCCGACCAGCTCGACCGCCACCGCGATCACCGCCGACAGCTCGGGCGACGGTGCGCCCGTCGACGCCATGTACGCGACCGTGCCCGAGAAGCCGTTCAGCTTCTGCCAGCCGAACAGCACGAACAGGATCATCATCAGCACGCGAGCCGCCAGCAGCAGCTCGTCCTTCTTCGACTCCAGCGAAACGTAACGCATAGCAATCACCTTGAATTGACGGTTTGACGCATTCGGTGCCGATGGCCGCCGCAATGGCGAACCCACGGATCGGCAACGAACCCTCCTCGCACGATCGAACGGCGGGCCGGCCGGCCCGCTGCCGAGGAATCCGTCCCGTCGCGCCGTCGTGGCGCGCTGCGGAGCGGTTCTGGCGAAGCACGGGTGCAGTCTACTGTCTCATCGGAAATCATCAATCCGTCGAAACAAGATTGGCTGTCGCGATTGAGTGGACAATTGTCACGTAACAAACGCGTCATACGCGGCCGGGCACATTGGCCGGCGCGCCTGCCCGCCGGATCACATCAAATCGACCGGCAGCGTCTTGTCGAGATTGTCATGCCATGCGCGAATGGTCTTCGGCACGGTCCTTTTCCACGCCGGCGCGCTCGTGTAATAGCGCATCCGCACCTTGTCTTGCGCATCGAACACCAACAGACCGATCCACAAATCGGTGCCCCGGCGCATCACGATCGCGGCGTTCGTCGTCGCGATGCCGCGTACCCAGTACGACTTCACGCCGGCATTCAGGCCGTCGAGATCCTGTTCGTCCGCGCTGGAGTTGACCGTGTCGACGAGCGTTTGATAATCGGCGCCCAGCAGCTTGTGCGCGATCGCGTTCTGCCGCGCATCCGCCAGCACCTTCAGGGTCACGAGATCCGCCGCCTGACCCGCCTGCGCCTTCGACGCCGTCACGTAGTCGCCCGAATACACGACGCCCGCACCGGCGCCGCAATCGGCATCGCCGCCCTGCTGCGCGACCCGCACGCGCCCGCCCTTGCGGCTGAAATCGAGCCGGCATCGGTCCTGGCGAAACGTGGCGCTGTCGTCGTGCAATTCGATATCGCCGCTGAGTCCGCCGGTATTCGCGCCGTTGTTGCCGCTCAATTCGAAGTGAAGACGCGGTGCCGTGCCGGTGAACGTCAACACGCCGCCGACCGACGGGTTCGCGCTGTCGCGATACCACGTCTGCTGCCAGCGGTCGGCCGCAAGCGACGTGCCGTTCAGGATCGCGAGCCGCTCGCGATAGCGGTCGCCGAGGCACGACGCTTCGGTGCCGCAGCGATCGCGCTGCTTGAGCCATTTCAACTGCGCGGCCTTCAGCGCGGCCGTATCGCCGCCTTTCGCGAGCGCCTTCTTCCATGCCGCCGCCAGTTCGCCGTCGAGCGACGACAGCCCGGCGTCCGCGCAGATCGCCTTTTCGGTCGGCGAAACGGCTTTCGCGCAATCGAAGCCGGCCGCGTGCGCGGCAATCGGCGAGATCGTAAGTATTGCCAATATCATGACGGATCGCAGGTTCGCGCTCCACGCATGCCGGCCGTGAAGTGCGGCCTGCCCTCGCTCGCCCGCGCGAGCATTCGATCGATTCTTCATTGTCATTGGACTGGACTCGTCGTGGATGGCGGTGAGTAGAAGCTACGTGCCCGATGTACGCGCACGATTCGGTTCGAGGTAAAAATACCCGGCCCGGCATGCGCTGTCGGCCCGCCCCCCCCCGGCGAAGCCTAACGCGAATGCGCGCCGCCGATCAATCGGCGCGCGAGCGCCGAAACGAAACCATCGCCGCGCGCGACGCACTGGCCCGCATTCGGGACGCCAACGTGCTCACGTCACTCGCCATGCCGCTCAACGAAAGCCACGGCGACTTCCACCGCGCGCGCTACCCCCGCGCGCCCAACCGCTCCGCCAGAAACCCGATGAACGTGCGCAGCGTGACGAACCCTTCCCGGTGCTGCGGAAACACCGCATTCAGCGTGATCGGCGACGGCGCATACGCGTCGAGCACCGGCACGAGCGCGCCGCTGTCGAGCGCCGCGCCGACGATGAAATGCGGCAGCAGCGCGATGCCGAGCCCCGCGATCGCCGCGTCGCGCACGACTTCGCCGTTGTTCGCGACGAGCGGCCCCTGCACGTCGAACGTGCGCGCCGCGCCGTCGACCCGGAACTCCCAGCCGACGCGCCGCTCGCGCCCATACATCAGGCACGTGTGGCCGGCGAGGTCGACCGGCGTCGCCGGCGTGCCGTGGCGCTTCAGGTAAGCGGGGCTCGCGCACGCGATCATCTCCCACGCGCCGAGCTGCCGCGCGATCAGCGTCGAATCCTCGAGCGTGCCGATCCGCAGCACGAGATCGAAGCCCTCGCCGATCAGGTCGACACGCCGGTCGGTCAGGTCGACGTTGAGCCGCACGGCCGGATGCGCGGACAGGAATTCGGCGATCAGCGGCGACACGTGCGTGATCCCGAACGACAGCGGCGCGCTGATCTTCAGCGAGCCGTGCAGCTCGGTGCTGCGCACCGACATCGCCTGCTCGGCGTCGGCGACCTCGGCCAGGATCCGCTGCGCACGCGCATAGAACTCGTGCCCCGATTCCGTGACCGCGAGATTGCGCGTATTGCGATGCAACAAACGCACGCCGAGCGCTGCCTCGAGCGCCATCGTGCGCCGGCTCACGAACTGCTTGGACAGCATCAGTTGGTCGGCCGCCGCCGTGAAGCTGCCCGCATCGACGGTCGCGACGAAGATCCTCAGGTCGTTGAGTTCCATATTGTCCACCTCAAAGTGACAGTCATTATCTCTACAGCCATTTATTTGTCAAATCGATTGACCTAAGATTCATCTCAACGAACAGCCGGACCCACTTCCGAGGTCCGGCGAGATCCAGGAAAAAATCATGATCGAGACTCGTGCAGCAAACCAACGTGGCCGCGCCGAGCATGGCTGGCTCAGCTCCCGTCACACGTTTTCTTTCGCGAATTACTACGATCCGAAGCAAGTCGGCTTCTCCGACCTGCTGGTCATCAACGACGACCGCGTCGCACCGGGCCGCGGCTTCGGCACGCACCCGCACCGCGACATGGAAATCCTGTCGTACGTGCTCGACGGTGCGCTGGAGCACAAGGATTCGATGGGCACCGGGTCGGTGATCGTGCCGGGCGACGTCCAGTTGATGAGCGCGGGTACCGGCGTGCGTCACAGCGAGTTCAACCACTCGCACGAGACGCCCGTCCACTTCCTGCAGATCTGGGTCGGGCCTTCCGAGAAGGGTGCCGAGCCGCGCTATCAGCAGACGAACATCGCGGCGGACGACAAGCGCGGCAAGCTCACGCCGATCGTGTCGCCCGACGGTAGCGGCGGTTCGCTGAAGATCCGCCAGGACACGCGGATCTACGCGGGCCTGTTCGACGGCGACGAGCGCGCCACGCTCGAACTCGCACCGGATCGCTTCGCCTACGTGCATGTCGCACGCGGCAGCGTGACGGTCAACGGCGTGACGCTCGGCGAAGGCGACGGCGCACGTATCCGCGACGAGCAGGCGCTGACGTTCACGGATGGCAAGGATGCCGAAGTGCTGGTATTCGATTTGCGTCCGGTCGAAGTGACGGCCGAGTGGGCATGACGCCCGTTCGGAACATCGTGCCCCGCTGAACGCGGGGCCTTCTTATTCGGAGATTCGCAACATGGCCAAGGTACTCGTTCTCTACTACTCGTCCTACGGGCACATCGAAACGATGGCGCAGCACGTCGCGGAAGGCGCGAAATCGGTGCCCGGCGTCGAGGTCACGCTCAAGCGCGTGCCTGAAACCATTCCCGTCGACCAGGCGAAGGCGATCGGCATCAAGGTCGACCAGGCCGCACCCGTCGCCACCGTGGACGAACTCGCGGGCTACGACGCGATCATCTTCGGCACGCCGACCCGCTTCGGCAACATGGCCGGCCAGATGCGCACGTTCCTCGACCAGACCGGCGGCCTGTGGATGAAGGGTGCGCTCGTCGGCAAGATCGGCAGCGTGTTCGCGTCGACCGGCACGCAGCACGGCGGCCAGGAAACGACCATCACGTCGTTCCACTCGACGCTGCTGCACCACGGGATGGTGATCGTTGGCGTGCCCTACGCGTGCAGCGGGCTCGTCAACATGAACGAAATCACGGGCGGCACGCCGTACGGTGCGACCACGCTCGCGGGCGCGGACGGCAGCCGTCAGCCGAGCGCGAACGAACTCGACATCGCGCGCTACCAGGGCAAGCACGTCGCGGAACTCGCCGCGAAGCTCGCGTCGTAACGCGGGCGCCGTCCGTCCCGGAAAGCCCGGGACCACGGCGCGTGCCGCCTGCGCGGCACGCACGAGCAAGCACGGCGCCGGTCGACCCGGCGCCGTTTTCCGTCGCGTGAACGCCGGCCGTTACTGGCCCGATGCCGGCGCGGCCGGAGCAGCGGGCGCCGCCTTCGTCGCGGGCGCCTTCTCGACCGCGTTCTGCGGATAATTGCTCTGATCGTTGGTCAGCCGGTAGCCGGTGCCCGTGCCGATCGCCTTCAGGTCCGTCGCGTGGCGCGCGCGGGCCGCCTTGCGGGCGGCCTTCTTTTGCGCCTTGTCGAGTTGCTTCTGCGTCGGCGCGGACGCCGGATCCTGCGCATATGCCGCCGGCGCGGCGGTCAACAGCAGACCGAACGACGCCGTTACTGTCACTGCCACCGAAACCACGCGAGACTTCGTCATGGCCGGATCTCCTTGTCGATTGTTGGTTGTGGGTCGAACGCCGGCACGCACGCGACGGACGTCGGCGTGCGACCACGGCGCCGATGCAACGTTAGCCGATCGCTGCGCAAATGTCCGTGCCCGTTCCTGAATTCTCCTGATAACGGCAACGATACATGCGCGGCAGGCGCCCGGCCAGACGGCGTGACGCACGTGCCATCAGGGAAACCGATAGCATCGCGCGCCGCCGGCACCCGGCGCCGCTCAGATCCAGCGCGACAGCACCGGCAGCAGGATCGGCACGACGAATGCAGTCAGCACGCCGTTCAGCCCCATCCCGAGGCCGGCGAACGCGCCGGCCTCCTCGCTGACCTGGAACGCTCGCGCGGTGCCGATCCCGTGCGACGCGACCCCGAGCGCGAAACCGCGCACTGCCGGCTCCTCGATGCGCAGCGCGTTCAGGATCGCGCGGGCGCACACGGCGCCGAAGATCCCGGTCGAGATCACCAGCACGGCGGTCAGCGACGGAATCCCGCCGATTTCCTGCGCGACGGCCATCGCGATCGGCGTGGTCGCGGATTTCGGCGCGAGCGACGCGATCGTCTGGTGCGACGCACCGAACAGCGCGGCAATGCCGACCGCGGACACGATCGCGGTCAGCGAACCGGCCAGCAACCCGACGAGCAGCGGCACCGCGGCGCGCCGCAGCTTCGACCACTGGCGGTACAGCGGCAGCGCCAGCGCGACGGTCGCCGGGCCGAGCAGGAAGTGGACGAACTGCGCGCCCTCGAAATACGTCGGATACGGCGTGTGCGTGATCGTCAGCAGCACGACGATCAGCGCGACCGCGATCAGCACCGGGTTCGCGAGCGGGTTGAAACGCGCGCGGGCATAGACGGCCTGTGCAATCAGGTACGCGATCAACGTGATCGTCAGGCCGAGCAGCGGGGTCGCGGCGAGGTAGACCCAGATCGCGCCGAGTTTCGGGAAGGCCGTCATTGCGTGCCCTCCGCCGTGCCGTCCGCGCGCCGCTGGCGGCGCAGCAATGCACGCGTGACGAGCGCGGTCACGGCAATCGCGAGCGACGTGCTCACCGCCAGCGCGACGACGACCGCGAGCGCATCGCCGCGCACGCGGTCGGCCGACACCATGATGCCGACGCCGGCCGGCACGAACAGCAGCGACAAGTGACGCAGCAGTTCGAGCGCGGTCGGCTCGATCGCGTCGGCCACCTGCGGGCGCAGCATCACGAAGCCGAACAGCAGCAGCATGCCGATCACGGGGCCCGGCACCGGCAGGCCGAACAGATGGGACACCCCTTCCCCGAGACACTGGAAGGTCAGCAAGACCGCGAACGCCTGCAGCATGAAGCGCTTCTCCCGAACGTGGCCGCGCGATCGTGCCGACGCGCGACCGATGGGCCGGCGGCGTGTCGCGCCGGCGTGGACGATACGCGCGATCGTATCAACAAAGACCGCCGGGCGGGCTGCCAGCGCGGTGCGCGACTGCGGGCAACCGCCCTGCAGCCGGATCGAATCGATGCGACACTTGCCGCCGGACGATGCGAAAACGACGCAATCCGCGCGCACGCGGATGCGTCGCCTACGCTCGGCGCACATGAAACACGCATGAGCGGCCGCGCCACCTGCCCGCGCCGCATCAAGGAGAAGGTTCAATGTTTTCGTGGTTTGAACGGCGCCTGCCGACATTCCCGCTCGAGGATCCCGTCACGCCGCCGAAGGGGTTCTTCTCGTTCGTCTGGGCGTGCACGAAAGGCGCGCGCGGCTGGATCCTGCTGATCGCGCTGACGTCGGCCGCGACCGCCGCGTACGAAGCCGTGCTGTTCGCGATGATGGGGCGCGTGGTCGACTGGCTGTCGTCGACGACGCCGGCCGAATTCGGCGGCCGGCATTTCGGCACGCTCGCCGGCTTCGCGGCGATCCTTGCCGGCAGCGCATTGCTGATCGCGCTGCATACGATGATCAAGCACCAGGTGCTCGCGATCAACTTCCCGATGCGGCTGCGCTGGCTGTTTCACCGGCTGATGCTCGACCAGAGCCTGTCGTTCTACGCGAACGAGTTCGCGGGCCGTGTGACGACCAAGATCATGCAGACCGCGCTCGCCGTGCGCGACGCGCTGTTCATGTCGGTCGACGTCGTGATCGGCGTCGGCGCGTACCTGATCGGCATCCTCGCGCTCGCGGCGAGCTTCGACTGGCGCCTGATGATTCCGCTCGCGCTGTGGGCGCTCGGCTACGGCGTGGCGTGCGCGTATTTCGTGCCGCGCCTGGGTGCGGTCGGCAGCCGGCAGGCCGACGCGCGCGCGCTGATGACAGGCCGCATCACCGACGCCTATTCGAACATCACGACCGTGAAGCTGTTCTCGCACACGCGCCGGGAAGCCGACCACGCGCGGCGCGCGATGGAGGCGTTCAAGGTGACCGGCGATGCGCAGATGCGGCTCGTCAGCGCGTTCGAGGTCGTCAACCACCTGCTGTCGACGCTGCTGCTGGTCGGCTCGACCGGCCTCGCGCTCTATCTGTGGCTGCACGGCGAGGCGAGCGCGGGCGTGGTCGCGGCCGTGATCGCGATGGCGCTGCGCCTGTCGAGCTATTCGCATTGGATCATGTGGGAGATGACCGAACTGTTCGAGAACGTCGGCACGGTCCAGGACGGCATCAACACGCTGACGAAGGTGCGCAGCGTGGTCGACGCACCGGACGCGAAGGCGCTCGCCGTGCAACGCGGCGGCATCGTGTTCGACAACGTGAGCTTCGCGCACGAGGACAACGAGCGCGCGGTATTCGACGGGCTGAACCTGACGATCCGGCCGGGCGAGCGGATCGGCCTGATCGGCCGCTCGGGCGCCGGCAAGTCGACGCTCGTGAACCTGCTGCTGCGCTTCTACGACGTGGATGGCGGCGCGATCCGGATCGACGGACAGGACATCGCGCACGTGACGCAGGACAGCCTGCGCGCGGCGATCGGGATGGTCACGCAGGATACGTCGCTGCTGCACCGGACGATGCGCGAGAACATCCTGTACGGCCGCCCCGACGCAACCGAGCGCGAGATGCACGACGCGGCCGTGCGTGCGGAAGCGTCCGACTTCATCGACCGGCTGCGCGACCGGCACGGGCGCAGCGGCTACGACGTTGAAGTCGGCGAGCGCGGCGTGAAGCTGTCGGGCGGCCAGCGGCAGCGTGTCGCGATCGCGCGCGTGATGCTCAAGGACGCGCCGATCCTCGTGCTGGACGAAGCGACCAGCGCACTCGACTCCGAAGTCGAAGTCGCGATCCAGCGCAGCCTCGACGGCCTGATGCGCGGCAAGACGGTGATCGCGATCGCGCACCGGCTGTCGACGATCGCGGCGATGGACCGGCTGATCGTGCTCGACGAAGGGCGCATCGTCGAGGAAGGCACGCACCTGCAGCTGCTTCAGGCGGGCGGCATCTATGCGGCGCTGTGGGCGCACCAGAGCGGCGGGTTCCTCGGCGAGACGGCGGATGCGGAGGGGGCCGAGCAGTGACGTTCATGCACGCGCGCGGCAGACGCATGCCGGCCTGCCGCGCGTGCATGCTGCGTGATGCGTTACAACCGCACGATCGTCGATTTCAGCTCGGTGTATTTGTCGAGCGCGTGCAATGACTTGTCGCGACCATTGCCCGACTGCTTGTATCCGCCGAACGGGAAGTTCATGTCGTCGCTGCCGTCGCCGTAGCAGTTGACCCACACGGTGCCGGCACGCAAGCGCCGCGCGACCGTATGCGCCGTCGCGTGGTCCGCCGACCACACGGCTGCCGCGAGCCCGTACTCGGTGTCGTTGGCGATGCGCACGGCCGCATCGACGTCGTCGAACGCGATCACCGACAGCACCGGCCCGAAGATTTCCTCGCGCGCGATCGTCGCATGCGCGTCGACGTCGAACACGGTCGGCTCGACATAGAACCCGCCCGTCTCCTCGCGCACGCGCGCACCGCCCGTCACCAGGCGCCCTTCCTCCCTTCCGATGCCGATGTAACGCATCACGCGTTCGAGCTGCGCGTGATCGACGATCGCGCCCATCGCCACCGCGGGATCGAGCGGATGCCCGGGCGCGAAGCGCCGCGATGCGGCGACCACCTTGTCGACGAACGCGTCCTTGATATCGCGATGCACGAGCAGGCGCGAGCCCGCCGTGCACACTTCCCCCATGTTGAAGAAGATCGCATCGGCGGCCGCCTGCGCGGCGCGATCGAGATCGGGGCAATCGGGCAGCACGATGTTCGGCGACTTGCCGCCCAGTTCGAGCCACACGCGCTTCAGGTTCGATTGCGCGGCACACGCCATGATCTGCCGCCCGGTGCGCGCCGACCCGGTGAACGCGATGCAATCGACGTCACGATGCAGCGCCAGCAGCCGTCCCGGCTCGGCGCCGCCGGGCACGACGCTGAACACGCCGGGCGGCACGCCGGCCTCGCACGCGAGTTGCGCGACGCGGATCGCGGTCAGCGGCGATTTTTCCGATGGCTTGAGCACCACGCTATTGCCTGCCGCGAGCGCCGGCGCGAATTTCCATGCAGCCATCAGCAGCGGAAAATTCCACGGCACGACCGCCGCGACGACGCCGATCGGTTCGCGCGTGACGAGTCCGACGAGATGGCGATCGGCGGGGACGACCTCGCCGCCGACCTTGTCGATGGCCTCGGCGTACCAGTCGACGCAGTGCGCGGCGGCCGGCACGTCGATGGCCGTGGTGTCGGCGATCGGCTTGCCGGTATCGAGCGTCTCGAGCAGCGCGAGTTCGTCGCAATGCTCGCGCATCAGCGCCGCCCAGCGCTGCAGCACAGCCTTGCGTGCGCGCGGATTCATGCCGGCCCACGCCTGCGCGTCGAACGCGCGGCGCGCGGCCGCCACGGCCGCATCGACGTCGTCGGCGCCGCAGTCGGCCACGTGCGCGAGCACACGGCCGTCGATCGGGCTCACGCACGCGAACGTTGCCCCGGTGCGCGCATGGCGCGCCTCGCCGTCGATGAACGCGCGCGCTTCGATGCGCAGAACGGCCGCGCGTGCCTGCCAGTCTTCGAATGTGGATGGATTCATTAGTATTCCTTACCGTCAGAAGTCGACCATCACGATCCGGTCACCGGATCGATCGGCGTGAACGTACCGGCGCGCGCCTCGATCGCTTCGCCGGCGGCGAGGCACAGCGCCTCCTGGAAGCGGCCCGCGACGAGTTGCACGCCCGTCGGCACGCCGCCACGCACGCCGGTCGGCACCGACAGCCCGGGCAGCCCGAGCAGCGCGGTTGCCAGCAGTGGCCCCTGCATGTCGACGATGTGGCGCATCGCCTCGTCACCGTGCTGGTCCGCATCGATCGCGAACGGCTGCGCGCACGACACCGGCATCAGCAGCAGCGGGTAACGTGCGAAGAACTGCTGCCAGTCGCGCAGCAGCTCGGTCCGCCGCGCCAGACCATTCATGTAGCCGGCGAGGTCGAGCGGCGATGCGAGGTTGCGCTGGCTCACGAACGCGGTCCGGATCGCCGCGTCGCCGTGCTGCATGATCACGTCGCCGAGCCCGCTGCGTGCTTCGTTGGTCACGAGGTCCAGCCACAGCGCGCACGCCTCGGCGAACCGCGGCGGCTCCGCTTCCTCGACGATGCAGCCGGCCTCCTCCAGCCACCGCGCGGCTTGCCGAACCGCATCGACGACGATCGGGTCGGACGGCACGCCCGGCAGCGTGGGACACACGGCGACGCGTGCGGGAAACGCCGCGTCGTGGCCGGCCGGCGCGACCGGCATCCACCATGCGTCTCGCGCGTCGCCCGCCGCCATCGCATCGAGCGCGAGGCGCAGGTCGCCGACCGTGCGCGCCAGCGGCCCCTGCACGGACGCGAGTTGCACGGCAAGCGTGCGGTCCTTCGATTGCGTCGGGTTGTAGGCGGGCACGCGGCCGGTGCTCGGCCGCAGCCCCGCGACGCCGCACGCGTAGGCCGGGTAGCGGATCGAGCCGCCAAGGTCGTTGCCGTGTGCGATCGCGCCGATGCCGGCAGCGACCGCCGCGGCCGCGCCGCCGCTGGAGCCGCCGGGCGTCAGTGCCGGATTCCACGGATTCGACGTGCGGCCGTGCAGGTCGTTGTCGGTGAACCACCGGTACGAAAACGCCGGCGCGTTGCTGCGCCCGATCACGATCGCGCCTGCGTTGCGCAGGTTCGCGGTCACCGGGCTGTCGTCGTGCGCGACCAGGCCGGCAAACGCGCGCACGCCGTTCGTCGTCGCGCGGCCGGCCGTGTCGACGTTGATCTTTACCGTCACCGGCACGCCGTGCAGCGGACCGACGGGCGTACCGCGCGCGATCGCGGCATCGGCATCGGACGCCGCCTGCAACGCGCTGTCGGCCAGCACGTCGACGATCGCGTTGATGACGGGGTTCACCTGCTCGAGCCGCCGCAGGCAGCTGTGCACGAGTTCCGTCGACGACACGTCGCGCCGTGCGACGTGCGCGGCCATCTCGGCCGCGCTCAGTCGCCACAATTCCTGGGTCATGGGATGCTCCTCGTTGATGACTGGATCGAATGGATTCGGCCTCGCGTTACGCACACGAGGGCTCCGCCTGCGGCGCATGCGACGCGTAGATCTTCCGGCACGTCTCGACGACCTCCCAGGTGCCGCGAAAGCCCGGCGGGATCACGAAGCGGTCGCCGGCACGCAGCACGCGTTCGCCGCCATCGGCATCGCGCACGATCGCGACGCCGCTCAGCATCTCGCAGTACTCCGACTCGTCGTAGTCAATCGTCCAGCGTCCGGGCGTGCATTCCCAGATCCCGCAACTGAACTGCCCGCACGGGCTGATGTAGTGATGCGACAGCGTCTGCATCGGATTGCCGTCGAGCAGCAGCCCGGCCGGCACGCGGCTTTGCGTGAGCCGGGCCGGCGCCTGCATCAGGTCGACGAGACGGGTAACGTGGTTCATGAATGCCTCCATCGCATGAGTGAATGGTTCAAAACGATTCGTGGCCGCGCGGCCACGCGAGCCGCGCTCCACGGATCAAAGCAGGTCCATCGTCCGATGCCACGCCATCGCGAGCGCCAGCATCGGCGTGCGCAGCACGCGGCCGCCCGGAAAGTCGCGATGGCGAATTCGGCCGAACAGGTCGAAGCGCGCAGCCTGCGCGTCGATCGCTTCGGCGATCAGCCGCCCGGCGAGGCCGGTCACGTTCACGCCGTGCCCGGAGAAGCCCTGCGCGAAATACACGGTGGGCTCGAGCCGCCCGAAATGCGGCGCGCGGTTCATCGTCGCGTCGATCAGGCCGCCCCATGCGTAGTCGATCCGCACGTCGGCGAGCTGCGGGAACGTCTTCAGCATGTCGCGCCGCATCGCCGTCGCGAGATCGCGCGGCGCGCGCGTCGAGCTGCTCGCCTTGCCGCCCCACAGCAGACGCCGATCGCGCGTCAGCCGGAAATAGTCGAGCGCCGAATTGCAGTCGCTGATCGCCGCGTCGGCCGGCATCGTCTCGGCCGCGCGCGCTTCGCCGAGCGGCTCCGTCGCGATCAGGTAGGTCGCCACCGGGATGATCTTGCGTGCCAGGCTCGGCGCGAGCCGCCCCAGGTACGCATTGCCAGCCAGCACGACGTAGCGGGCATCCACATGGCCGCGCGCGCACCTGACGCGGTGGTGCGGCGCGGCGCGCTCGAGCGCGAGCGCGGGCGTGTCCTCGTGGATCGTCACGCCGGCCGCGCGCGCCGCGCGCGCGAGGCCGAGCGTGTAGTTCAGCGGATGCAGGTGGCCGCTGCCTTCGTGACGCAGGCCGCCGGCGTAACGATCCGATGCGACGAAGCGCGGCATGTCGGCGCGCTCGACGATGTCGTAGCCGCGGTAGCCGAAGCGGCTCGCCGCGGCGTCGCGCCATTTGCGCAGCGCGTCGATGTGGCGCTGCTTGTTCGCCGCCGTCAGATAACCGAAGGTCAGGTCGCAATCGATGCCGTGCCGCTCGACACGCCGCCGGACGATATCGACCGATTCGAGCCCCATCGCCCAGATCTTCCGCACGTCGTCTTCCGGCAGATGGGCCGAGAACGTATCGATGTCGCACGAGTAGCCGGCGATCAGTTGGCCGCCGTTGCGGCCGCTGGCGCCCCAGCCGATTCGCGACGCCTCGACGAGCACGACCGAATGACCGCGCTCGGCGAGATCGAGCGCCGCGGACAGGCCGGTGAGTCCGCCGCCGATCACGCATACGTCGGCGGATACGACACCGTCGAGCGACGGATGGCGGGTCCGGTCGTTGGCCGTGTCTGCGTAGTACGACTGAACATGTTGCTGATTTTCGAACTTGAGCATGAGTGACATTCGCGAACAGCGTCGCGTCAGAACGCGTAGATGAGTTGAGTCGCGAGCAGGTCGTTCGACTTCGCGTACGACCCGTCGTGACGCAGGAATACCTTGTTGCTCGCCCAGTCGTGCCGATACTCGACCTTGACCGTCACTTGCTGAGTCGGATAGAACAGCAGGTCGAATGCGGCCGCCTGCCGCGTCGCGCCCTTGCATTCGAAGCCGACGCCGCCGTTCGCCTTCGACATCGCGAGGCAGTCCGCGTCGATGCCGAAGCCGTTGTACGGATCCATCCCGTTGCCGTTCAGGCCGATCGACGATCCACCGCCGCCGTTCCTGCGGTTGACGAGCAGGTCATAGCGCAACGTCGCACCCATGCGGCCGACCACCGGCACGTTGAACTTGCGATGCGCGAGCAGCGACAACCCGAACCACTGCGCGAGCCCGCCGTTGAACGCGCCGTGTTGTTGCTGGCCGTAATCGAGCTCGGCGTTGTACTGCGCATCGGCGAGCGTGTAGGTCGCATCGGCTTCCGCAAAGAAGAACGCGCCGTATGCGCTCGGCGCATTGCCGCCCACGCCGTAGTGCACGGTGCCGGTGGCCGGGTCGATCGCACTCGGCAGCGTCTGGCGACCGATGTTGATCGAGCCGCCGATGTCGAGCGCGCTGCCGCGCATGTAGTCCACGCGCGCGGTGAAGGTCGGCACCTTGTTGCTCGTCGTGATCGGGTCGCCGAGCGCATTCACGCCGGTCTGCGTGACGGCGCCGGCGCTGCGGAACTGCTCGTTGCCGACGAAGAACTTCCACGCCCACTGGCCGCTCGGGCTCAGGTAGTTGATGCCCGCGCCGATCGACGAACCCGGATCGGAGAAGTCGTACAGCAGGTTGTGCGTGAGCGTGAGCATCTGGTTCGACTGCTGGTACTCGTAGCCGCCGAAGCCGAGCACCAGCCCGCCGACGAACGCGGTCGTGCCCGACAGCGGCACCGTGACGACGGCCGTGTTCACGATGTCGAGACCGCTCGCGCCGCTGCCCGTCATCATCGACAGGCCGGCGCCGCGGTTCGGCATCAGCGTGATCTCGGCGGACGGTGCGGTCGGCCCGACGCCGAACGTCTTCTTGATGTCGAGGAACACGTCGCCGAACGTGCTGTTGTAATACGTGTACGCGTTCTCATGGTTCGCGAACTGGAACGACGAGGTGCCGGCGCCGCGGTTGTACACGTAGGTCGGATCGAGATAGCCGGTCACCGACAGCCCGGCGATCGGGCCGGTGCGCGCGGCGTCGGTCAGCGAGTCGACCTTCAGTTGCTGGTTCGCGACCTGCTGCCGGATTTCGGTCACGTCGTCGTTGGTCAGCACCGCCGGCGCCTGCCCGTAGCCGGGCACCGACGGATCGACGGCGGGCACGCTCGCCACCGCTGTCGACGACACCGGGTCAGCCGCCGGTTTCGCAGCCAGTCGCGATTGCAGCGCGCTCATCTGCCGCTGCAGCACGGCGATCTGCTGTTGCAGCGCCCTGATCTGGTCGGCACTCGAACTCGCGGCGGCCAGCCCCGGCAACGCACCGGCGATCAACGCGCAAAGCACCTTCTTTTTCATTCGACGTCTCCTTGTCGTTCTTCACTTCACGGGATGCGGTGCGGGGTCGTGCCGCGCGTGCGCGGCCGACGGGCGAGCGGGCGGCAACGCGGGCGGTGGGGCGAGCGCATCCGGCGCGGCGGCCGCGTGCCATGCACGGGCCTCGCGGGCCTGTCGTCGCTCGCGGGCCAGCATCGAGCGGTTCACGACGACGACGCCGATCGTCACCATCGTGATGAACACCGTTGCGAGCGCATTCATCTCCGGATTGAGTCCGAGCCGCACGCGCGAGAACACGACCAGCGGCAGCGTCGTCGAACCGGGGCCCGACAGGAAGGCGGAAAGAATGACGTCGTCGATCGACACGGTGAACGCGAGCAGCCATCCCGATACCAGCGCCTGCGCGATCAGCGGCAGCGTGATCACGAAGAACACTTTCAACGGCCGGGCGCCGAGATCGAGCGCGGCTTCCTCGATCGAGCGGTCGAGTTCCTTCACGCGCGACTGCACGATCACCGCGACGAACGACAGACACAGCATCACGTGGCCGATCCAGATCGTCAGCCAGCCGCGTCCGGCGGGCCAGCCGAAGGTCTGCTGCATCGCGACGAACAGCAGCAGGAGCGAGATGCCCTGGATCACCTCGGGAATCACCAGCGGCGCGTTGATCATCGCCGCATAGAGCGTGAAGCCGCGAAAGCGCCCCATGCGGGCCAGCACGAAGCCGGCCCAGGTGCCGATCGCGACCGACGCGGTCGCCGTCAGCAACGCGATCTTCAGCGACAGCCACGCGGCCGTCAGCAATTCGCCGTCGTGCAGCAGCGCACCGTACCAGCGCAACGAGAAACCGGACCACACCGTCACCAGCTTCGACGCGTTGAACGAATAGACGACGACGCTCGCGATCGGCACGTACAGGAACAGGAAGCCCGCGCCCAGCACACAGGCAGAGAACAGGCGATTCGCGCGGGTCATGAGCGCCCCTCCGCTTCGGTCTGGCTGTAATGGAGCAACGCCATCGGCACGAGCAGCAGCGCCACCATCGTCACCGTCACCGCGGACGCCATCGGCCAGTCCATGTTGTTGAAGAACTCGTCCCACATCACGCGGCCGAGCATCAGCGTGTTCGCGCCGCCGAGCAGTTCGGGAATCACGTATTCGCCGACGGCTGGAATGAACACCAGCAGACTGCCCGCGACGATCCCGTTTCTCGACAGCGGCAGCGTGATGCGCCAGAACGCGGACCACGGCGTCGCGCCGAGATCGTGCGCGGCCTCGAGCAACGTGAGGTCCAGCTTCACGAGATGCGCATACATCGGCATCACCATGAACGGCAGGTACGAATAGACCATCCCGATGTAGACGCCCGCGTCGGTGTGATAGAGCCGCAGCGGCGCCGCGATCACGCCGAGCGCAGTCAGCGCACGATTCAGCAGGCCGTCGTCCTTCATGATCCCAACCCACGCATAGACGCGAATCAGGAACGACGTCCAGAACGGCAGCATCACGGCCATCATCAGCAGGTTGCGGCGTGCCGGCGCCGCGCGGGCGATGCAGTACGCGATCGGATAACCGGCGAGCAGACACATCAGCGTCGACGCGGCGGCCATCTTCAGCGAACTGACGTAGGTGTTCAGGTACAGGTCGTCCTGCAGCAGCAGCGCGTAATGCTTCAGCGACAGCGCGACCTGTACCGTGCCCGCTTCCAGTCGCGCGAGCGCGGTGTACGGCGGAATGCCGAGCATCTGGTCCGCGAAGCTGATCTTCAGCACCAGCGCGAACGGCAACGCGAAGAAGATCGCGAGCCACAGGAACGGCACGCCGATCGCCAGGTTGCGACCCGACGGCACGAAGCGCGACAGCGCGGACGCAGCATCAACGGTGGGTTTCGTCATGTCGCCCTCACTGCGTCAGCACGACGCCGCTGGCCGGCGACCACGACACGAACACGTCGTCGTTCCACGCCGG
>NZ_LOTA01000013.1:0-7695 GCF_001521935.1 Burkholderia sp. RF7-non_BP4
GCGACACGATGACCGGCACGCTGACGATTGAGGTGCCGGGTGGATACAGCGGTGTAGTTCTCAGTGCGAGCGGTTACGCACCACGAATCCAAACGGATGGCGCTGGAAAGTTCGTCGGTGTCGTGAACGGCGCGAACACTGCCGTGAACATGTGGGTGTATGACGGTGGCCAGGTCGCGACCCGCAGCAATTTGACCGTGGGCGGGACGACGGTGGGTGGCGGGGCGAATGCCACGTATGCGACTGACGGGAACGTCTATGGACCGGTTTGGGGCGGATGGTTGAGCACATATCTGTCCAACACGTACGTGTCGCGCAGCGTGCCCCGCATGTCGGACCGATTGATCGTCTCGCGTGACGGATGGCAGGCAGACATCCAGCTTCAGAACCTGTATTCGCAGAACTCGAATGTGTACCTGCGGGCGCGCATCGGCGGCGGCCTGGACATCATCAACAGCGCTTACAACGCGGTTCCGTGGCAGGTGTCGGATGCTGGCGAGACGTGGCAAGACAGCACCGCTCACGTGGGTGGTGCGTCTTATCAGGCCGACGGCAACATATGGGGATCAGCCTGGGGAAACGACTATGCGTCGAACGTGGTCGCGAGAAAGGCGACTGCCGGCGCTCGCGTGCAGTGGGATTCGGGTATCTCTGAATTCGACTACGTGGGGTCAGTGAGCAGCAACATTCACGGTCAAATCGATTTGCCCGCGCCGTGGGTTGTGACGGGTCTGCGAGTCGCAGCGAGCACCAGTTCAATCACGGCGATCTGGCAGCGCGGCGTTGTGCTGCGCAACCAATAAGGAGCGAAGAAATATGGACCTCAGACAAATCGACTTCCGCAATTACACGCACGATCACATGGTTCTTAGTCTGAAACGCATGTACCCGGAGCTTGTCGCCGGCAGAGACTACCGCACGCGACATCCGCTCGGTGAAGATGGGAAGCAAAGCGGGCCGCCGGTTATCGTGTATTGGACGAGTGAATCGGTGCCGCAACCCGACGATACGGACGTGGAGGCGTTTTTCCGTAGTAACGAGGAATCGATCCGCGCCGAGCACGTTCGGTTCTTCCGGGATGCTGCTTTGAGCGCCACGGACAGCAAGCCGTTCGCGCCTCCTGACGCTCCGGACTCAGTGAAGGCACTCGCTGTCAGATGGATCGCATTTCGTGAAGCGCTGCGGAAGATTCCGGAGCAGGAAGGATTTCCGTTCGAGGTAACTTGTCCGGTTCCTCCCGACGAGGAACCGGGCAGCGAGTAAAGGCTACGTGGCGGTCGACCGAAGATCGATTGGCATGGGATCAATCTGGTGCAAATCGAAGATCGTCACTTCGTTGTAACCCTTGCGGAGCCACGGAGCGGGACAGAAGAGCCTGAACTGCGGACCAACGTTCCAGTAACGGCCAATGTTCCGACCGTTGACCCATACAACACCCTTGATCCAATGGCGCATGTCGAGGAACGTATCGCCTACTTCGTTGAGCATCATTGATGCCTTGAAGAACAACCCGGGGCGACGTGGATCAGTGCAGATCGGTCGCAGTGCCGCGACATACTCGGGACTCATGGGAAGGCAGTAGGTATGCCATCCACGGAGTTCCGTTCCATCGAGGTGTGCGGCGTCTGTTATCCCTTTTCGATCGATCATATCGTCACCATAGTTCACGCGCCCCATGGCTTCGACAAGCACGTCGAGCGTAGACGATCCGCTCGCGATAGGCAGCGGGTCCTCATTCGTCACAAGGCGCAGCCCCTCGGCCAAGTAACGTGGCATTTTCGCTCGGCTGACCCCGCCGATATACGATCCGTCGGTGAAGACCGTTGCGTAATCGTGCACGTCGCGGAGTGTCAGTGCGCCACCAATGCCCGGCATGTCGGCCTTGCGATACAAGATGAACCCCGACGCCTGGCGATGGTGCTCCATCGACTTGAGCGGTGCGTCATCGCCCGCGACGATCGGCGACGGCAGGTTGTCCCATACCGACGAATGCAGATACGGACGCAGCGCGTAGTCGCCTGACAGGTCAAGTGCTGGTGGAACGGCCGGCACATCGGGAAGCGGTGTATCGAGGCGTGCCTGAATTATGGTTCTGTATTTCGAGAAACTGTCGGTGGCTCGCCCTTGCTCGTCGATCGGCGCGTTGTAGTCGTAGCTGGTGATGTCCGGTTGATACTCACCGGTTTTTGAGTCGAGGTTTGCGCCGGCCGAATAGCCGAAGTTCGTGCCTCCGTGGATCACGTAGATGCTGAACGAGATGCCATAGCGCATGAAGTCCGTAAGCTCGCGAGAGATGTCGGACTTTGCGCCTTGGAATTCGCGGTCACCCCAATGCGTAAAGAAGCCGGGGTAGAGTTCGCCGCCCATAACAGTCGACCCGGGAAACGTTTCGCAGATTTTTGCGACGTCGTGTGCCTTCGGCCCACTGAGTGCGATGGCACAGCCTTCGAGCGCTGTCCGGCTTTCCTGGAGCTGCTTAACCCCATCGTCGGTAAAGAACGGGCCGGGTATCCCGCCCTGCACCCACGCCGCGCGGATTTCTTCGAGGTACGCGACGTCGTTGCCGTACGTTGCATACTCGTTTTCAATTTGCAGCATGAGGATCGGGCCACCGTTTTCCGACATCAACGGTTTGATGCGCGGTACCAGCTCGGCGATGTATCGCTTCGCCGCGTCCATGTATCGTCGATCGCGGTGCGAACTGACGCGCAACTGGATGTCGTCGTGCGCAAGCAGATACGCAGGCAAGCCGCCCAGGTCCCATTCGCCGCAGATATACGGCCCTGGACGCAGCAGTACCCACATGCCTTCGTCCTGGCATAGGCGAATGAACGCCTCGACGTCTCGCTCGTCGGTATCGAACTCGAACGTGCCTTCGCTCGTTTCGTGAAAATTCCACATGACGTAGACGGCGATGGTGTTCATCCCCATAGCCTTCGCCATTTGAATCCGGTGACGCCAGTAGTCGCGCGGTATGCGCGGCGGATGCATTTCACCGCTCCGAATCTGATACGGCTTGCCGTCGAGCAAGAACGTGATGCCGTCTTCCCCGAACGTAAGGGTGTGCTTGCTGCCATCGTTTGGCGTCGGGCCAGCGGCAATTGATCGCGGTTGAAACCGCTTGGCAGCAAGATCACGGCTGCACGCGCCGAGCAGCGGCGTCAACGCCGCTGCGAAGATAAATTCTCGCCTTTTCACTTCGTTTTATCGAAATTGATGGTCCCCGAACGGCGCAAAGCGCGCCGCCTGTCCCAGTTGGTATGGAAAGTTTGCCGACTTACGGACGGCTTGCAGGAAATTCGTCTGAAGTATAGACGAATCGGGGACGGGACCGTTTCGCCGAGTGCCTAGACTGACGGGTACGATCCGCGTGAACAGTGACGGGGACGCAGAGATAGGCCGGCGTGCAAGGGGCGCGCGACGCCATGGGAACGTGACAAAAAAGCCGCAAAGCGCCTACAGGACGCGAGTGTCAAAGCCAGCGCGAAACAGTGTCAATTCGGCCGCGACGTTACAGTAAGGTGCATCATTCAGACACACAGCGCTCTGGCGCGAAAGCAAAAAGCCCGCTTGCTTTCGCATAGCGGGCTTCGATGTTGGTTGCGGGGATAGGATTTGAACCTATGACCTTCGGGTTATGAGCCCGACGAGCTGCCAGACTGCTCCACCCCGCGGCACGGATTGTAATCACAATGCGGCGCTGCGTCAAAATGTGTCGGCACCTGTTACTCATCCTCCTACTTGTCGCGGTTACTGACGAAGAGACGCGGAGGAGCAGATGGCGAGAATCGGCTGGCCGCGTTTTTCGTCCGCTTGGCCTGCTCGTCCTTCTTACCGGCTTCACCTGTCTTCGCGTAGAGGAAGGGCAATAGCGGTAGCAGCGCGAACTTCGACCGCCGTAGCCTCAACACGGTCAAGCGCCACGTCCTGAAGCAGCGTCAACACGTCACAATCTCCCAACGAAAGGGGAACAGCTTTCGTGCGCTTGCCAAATGGCCTGATCAGGCTTTCAGTGAATTTCCTCATTCATCGTGTTCCGCCGTGCAACTGGATTGCAGCGTGCGCCGGCGTTCCCGCTAATCTGCGACGAACCAAAAAAGAAGCCCGCCGAACGGAGTTCAGCGGGCTGTTGTCGCGCGCGGCGCATTCGATGCTCCCCGGTGCAACCAATCCAGACGACGCGCGAGCAGCGAAAGCCGCGCGCCGCGATCCGCGGGTTACTCGAACGACTTCAGGTTGTTCAACGGAACCAGATGCCACTGTTGGGCCGGCGAGCCGTTGATCGGATATAGCCAGAGCGGATTCCCGTTGCTGACGACACGGCCCTTGTCGTCGAGGCACAGGCTTTCGTCGGCCCGCGGCACGATGTATCCGGGATGAGAGAAGAAGTCCCACTGGATCGCGGCGGGGGTCGGCTTGAGCCGCAGCAGGGCTTCCGGCGCGATTCGGTCCGCGCCGATCGCAAGCACGCCGCCGCTTCCGTTCAACGAGATGATGCCCGTATCGAAGTTGACATCCCAGAATGCATAGCGAGGCGGCAGCCCGTTCTTGCTTCGCAGTACGACTCCGCTGTCCTGCGACTGATCGGTCACGCCAATCACATAAGTCGGGTCTTGAGCATATTCAATAATATAGACGCCCATTTTTACTCTCCTGATCGATCTTCGAAAATTCACCCCGTCGATGCGGTATTCGCCGGGCTTTAATCGGCTCGGCAAGCGAATATTAGGCGGAGGATTGAAAAATGCTACCTGTCATATATCGCAGGATTTTGGATCGTAAATAATCGATGTGACTCTTGATTTTAATTGGTGATTGTTTTAAGTCGATTCAAGTTGCAATTCGATTATTGGTTGAGGTTTTTGGGTGGAATCGAAAATTAAGTATGTGCTTGATTTAACAGTGTTAAGGCGGCGGAGTGTCGGGTTTGTGGTGCGCGCTTCCCGTGTTTGTTGTTGATGTGTATTCCAATAATGAGCCGGGTGTGGGAGCTAACCGGGTGATGCATTATTTTGGTGATGGAATCTGCAACAAAATCATCGTTTTTTGTCGTGGGGCAAGGCGACTCAAGTACAAAAATTCACCGCGGAGGCAAAAGCGGAACGTGAAAGCAAACCGCCCGTCGCAGTTTTGTCTTCGTTTTGTTTTCATCGCCATGATCATGCGACTTGTTGTCCTTCTCCAGTCGCTTCTCGGTTTTTTTGCCTCGATTCCAGCACGACCGGCAGCCGCGACGGATGTTCGTCGAGCACCTGACGTCATTACGAGCTACCCGCGGCTCGTTCAGCGCGGTCAACATCGACAAGCCGGCCAACGAGACCGCGAAACCTGAACCTGATCGGCCACGCGCTCGCGCGCATCGTGCCGGTATCGCACGGTCCGCGCCTGTGCCGGCCGCCGAGCGCCGCGTCGCCAGACCGCCCCCGAGACGCCACCCGTCCCGCGATGCGACGAATTACGGGTGTTTTGCTCGACTGATCGTCCCTTCGAAACACAGCGAACGTCGCGACAATATCCGCGAGTTTCCTGCCGTCGGCGCCGACGCGCCGGCGTGTCCGCGCCTGCCTTTCATGCGACCTCGCACCCTCCGGCCTGATGACGGCGGGGGGCGCCGGTTGTCGCACGCCGGAAGCGCCGTCCGGGCATCGTCCGGGGCAGTCGCCCGGGCGGCCGGTTCGTCATCCATGCCTATCGCAGACCCAGCGGACCCAGCGGAAGCCCCGCCTATGAACGAAAACCTCCTCGAACGCGGACACCCGTCCGGCGGCGTACGGGAACCGTCCGACGGCCCGTCCGGCGCGGACACGCCAGTCGAGGCACTGCTGGCGTCCGCGCTGGACCATTACGAAGCGGGCCGGCTCGACGCCGCCGAGCGTCTGTGCCGGCAGGTGCGGCAGCGCGAGCCCGAGCGGGCCGAGGCGCTGCACGTGCACGGGCTGGTCGCGTTTCGCCGCGGCGACTTCGACGGCGCGGTCGCGGCGATCGCGGACGCGATCCGGCGCGATCCGCAGGCACGCTATTACTACAACCTGGGCACCGTGATGGCCGCGCACAACCGGCCCGCGGCGGCGGCCGAGTGCTTCCGGCAGGCGCTCGCGCTGCAGCCGGACGATGCGGACGCGTACAACAACCTTGGCAACGCGTTGCGCACGCTGAAGGATTGCGAAGGCGCGGTGGACGCGCTGGGCACGGCGATCCGGCTGCGGCCCGACCATGCGCAGGCCTACAACAATCTCGCGAACGCGATGCTCGATGCGGGCGAACTGGAGGCCGCGCTTGAGGGCTACCGCGCCGCGATCGCGTTGCGGCCGGATCTGCTCGAGCCGCACGACAACCTGCTGTTCGCGTTGAATTACAGCGCGGCCGCCGCGCCGCACGTTCATTTCGATGCCGCGCGGCATTACGGCGCGCAGGCCGCCGCGCGAGCGGCGCCGTACCGCTCGTGGCCGACGGCCGACGGCGCGAGACCGCTGCGGGTCGGCATCGTATCGGGCGACCTGAAGCATCACCCGGTCGGCTATTTCCTCGAAAGCGTGCTGCGCGCGACCGATCGCACGCGCGTGGTGTTCGTCGCGTATCCCACCCGCGATGTCGAGGACGACCTGACGCAGCGGCTGCGCCCGCTGTTCGCGGGCTGGACGAGCCTCGCCGCGCTGAGCGACGAGGCCGCGGCCCGGCGGATTCGCGACGATGCGATCGACATCCTGATCGATGCGGCGGGCCATACGATCTTCAACCGGCTCGCGCTGTTCGCGTGGAAGCCGGCGCCGGTGCAGGTGTCGTGGATCGGCTATGTCGCGACCACCGGGCTCGACGCGATCGATTACGTGCTGGGCGATCGCCACGTGCTGCCGGCCGACGAGGAAGCGCATTTCGTCGAGCGGCCGTGGCGCCTGCCCGACAGCTACCTGTGCTACACGCCGCCGCGCGACGCGATCGTGCCGGGCCCGCTGCCGCAACTGGCCGGCGGCGCGGTGACGTTCGGCTATTTCGGCAAGCTCGGGAAGATGAGCGACGCGGTCGTGCGCGTCTGGTCGCGGGTGCTTGCGGCGGTGCCCCGGTCGCGGCTGCTGCTCAAGGCGAGCGAGCTGGCCGGCGCGTACGCGGTGCGCCGCACGCGCGAGCGGTTCGCGCAGCACGGCATCGATCCGGCGCGGCTGCTGCTCGAGCCGAATGCGCCGCGCGGCGAATACCTGGCGTCGTACCGTCGCGTCGACGTGATGCTGAGCCCGTTCCCGTATTCGGGCGGCACGACGACCGCCGATGCGTTGTGGATGGGCGTGCCCGTGCTCGGCATCCGGGGCGACCGGTTCGTCACGCATATCTGCGAAAGCCTGCTGCAGACGGTCGGCCTGGCCGATTGGGTCGCGCGCGACGAAGACGACTACGTCGCGAAGGCCGCGGCCTTCGCGACCGATCCGGCGCAACTGCGGCTGCTGCGGACCGGCCTGCGCATGCAGTTGATCGCATCGCCGCTGTGCAATGCGCCGCGCTTCGCACGGCATCTCGAGGACGCGTTCCACGGAATGTGGGCCCATCGCGCGGACCGGGCCGGCGACATCGCCCGCCCGCTCGACTGACTCATCGACCGGACCGCGCGCGAACGACGCAACGACGCAACGACGACATGCAACAGACCACGGACATTCTCGGCGCCGCACTGGCGCATCACCAGGCGGGCCGGCTGGGCGACGC
>NZ_LOTA01000014.1:0-11435 GCF_001521935.1 Burkholderia sp. RF7-non_BP4
GGGCCACCACCGACAGCTTAAAAGCCAGGCTGTAGTCCCGTTGCGTCCGCTTGATCCCTTGTTCCAATTGCCACCTCTTCGTCTCGGCGAAAAAGTGTCAACTTATTTCAGGACGGGTCAGAGGCCACGAAAAAGCCCGCCTTCCGGCGGGCTTTTTTCGTTCGTCGACGGCCTTCGCGTGCTCAGCGCTTCAGCTTCGCGAACGCCGCGGCCATCGCGCCGGCCGGTTCCGGCTCGCGCGAACGCTGGGGACGGGCCGCGCCGCGGCCGGCATTGCCGCGATCCTGACCGGCGCGCGGCGCCAGGCCCGGTGTGGCCGCTTCGTCGTCCAGGCGCATCGTCAGCGAAATGCGCTGACGCTTCACGTCGACGTCGAGCACCTTGACCTTGACGACCTGGCCGGCCTTCACGACCTCGTGCGGATCCTTGATGAACTTCGTCGACATCGCGGACACGTGGACGAGGCCGTCCTGATGCACGCCGACATCCACGAATGCGCCGAACGCCGCGACGTTCGTCACGACACCTTCAAGCAGCATGCCCGGCATCAGGTCGGACACCTTTTCGACGCCGTCACGGAACGTTGCGGTCTTGAATTCGGGGCGCGGGTCGCGACCCGGTTTTTCGAGTTCGGACAGGATGTCGCGCACGGTCGGCAGGCCGAAACGTTCGTCGACGAATTCGGCTGGCGACAGGCCGGACAGCGCATCGCGGCTGCCGAGCACGTCGTCGATCCGCTTGCTGATCTTCGCGAGGATCCGTTCGACGACCGGATAAGCCTCCGGGTGGACCGACGAGCGGTCGAGCGGATTCTCGCCGCCGTTGATGCGCAGGAAGCCGGCTGCCTGCTCGAAGGTCTTGTCGCCGAGGCGCGGCACCTTGCGCAGGTGATCGCGCGACGGGAACGGCCCGTTCGCGTCGCGGTAGTCGACGATGTTGCGCGCGAGCGTGGCGTTCAGGCCCGAGACGCGCGCGAGCAGCGCAACCGACGCGGTGTTCGCGTCGACGCCGACCGCGTTCACGCAATCCTCGACCACCGCATCGAGCGAGCGGGCGAGTTCGCGCTGGTTCACGTCGTGCTGGTACTGGCCGACGCCGATCGCCTTCGGCTCGATCTTCACGAGCTCGGCGAGCGGGTCCTGCAGGCGGCGGGCGATCGACACGGCGCCGCGCAGCGACACGTCGAGCTCCGGGAATTCCTTTGCGGCCAGCTCGGACGCCGAGTAGACCGACGCGCCGGCTTCCGACACGACGATCTTCTGCAGCCGCAGTTCCGGATGCTTCGAGATCAGCTCGCTCGCGAGCTTGTCGGTTTCACGGGACGCGGTGCCGTTGCCGATGCTGATCAGCTCGGCCTGCGTCTGCGCGGCGATGCGCGCGAGCTTCGCGAGCGAGCCGTCCCAGTCGCGGCGCGGCTCGTGCGGGTAGATCGTATCGGTCGCGAGCAGCTTGCCGGTGCGGTCGACCACGGCAACCTTCACGCCCGTGCGCAGGCCGGGGTCGAGACCGATCACGGCCTTCGGGCCGGCCGGCGCGGCCAGCAGCAGGTCCTTCAGGTTGCGGGCGAATACGCGGATTGCTTCGGCTTCCGCCGTTTCGCGCAGTTGCGTGAGCAGTTCGTTCTCGATGTGCGGCTGCACCTTCACGCGCCAGCACCAGCGGCACACGTCCGACAGCCACTTGTCCGCCGGGCGGCTCTGGTTCGCGATCCCGAAATGGCGCGCGATCATCGCTTCGCCGGGATGCGGGACTTGCGCGTCGAGTTCCTCGCCGAGCCCGAGCTTGACGGTCAGCACGCCGGCATTGCGACCGCGGAACAGAGCCAGCGCGCGGTGCGACGGGACCGTCCGGATCGTTTCCGCGTAGTCGTAGTAATCGCGGAACTTCTCGCCTTCCTCGTTTTCCTTGCCTTCGACGACCGCGGAGGATACGACGCCCTGGCTGTGCAGGTAGTCGCGCAGCTTGCCGAGCAGTTCGGCCGTTTCGCCGAATTGTTCGGACAGGATGTCGCGCGCGCCGTCGAGCGCGGCCTTCACGTCGGCGACGCCCTTGTCGGCATCGACGTACGCGGCGGCTTCCGTCTGCGGGTCGAGCAGCGGATTCGCGAGCAGCGCCTGCGCGAGCGGCTCGAGGCCGGCTTCGCGCGCGATCTGCGCGCGCGTGCGGCGCTTCGGCTTGTACGGCAGATAAAGGTCTTCGAGCACCTGCTTGCTGTCGGCCGCGTCGATCGCGGCGCGCAGTTCGTCGGTCAGCTTGCCCTGTTCGTCGATGCTCGACAGGATCGCCGCGCGGCGGTCCTCGAGTTCGCGCAGATACAGGAGACGTTCCTCGAGCTGGCGCAGCTGCGTGTCGTCCAGGTTGCCGGTCACTTCCTTGCGGTACCGGGCAATGAACGGAACGGTCGAGCCTTCGTCGAGGAGTTGCACTGCCGCCGCGACCTGGCGCGGCTGGACGGACAGTTCGGTGGCGATGCGCTGTACGATCTTGAGTGCTACGGTTTCCGTCATGTCGTGGATGATCTGCCTGCTGAAATCGCGGCGCGGGCCGGCAGGCCGCGCGGTGCGGGCTGCTAGACGGGCCCGCCGGACCAGATGCCGCGGGTGAGTGAAGCGGGGCATTTTGCCATAAATGGCGGAGCGTCCAGCCGGGGGTGATAGAATTTGAACATGTCCCGCAGCTTTCCTACGACGTTGCCAACTTCCCGCATTTCTCTCGTCGCGCTCGGCGCAGCGCTTGCCGCGGCTTTGTCCGCCGGGTCTACCGTCGTGTACGCACAGGCATCGGGCGCAACCGCGCCGGACGCCGCAGTGGCCGCGCCCGTCGCCCCCCCCGCCACGCAGGATTTTGACGCCCGTCAAAAAGTGCTCAATCAACGTTCCGCGGAAAACGATTATCGTTATGCCGTGGCGGAGCACGATTGCTACAGCAAGTTCTTTGTCAATCATTGTCTCGGCAATGCGCGCGACCGGATGCGCGAGGAGCGGGCGAGCATCCGTCAGGAGCAGCTCGCGCTCGACGACGAGCAGCGCGCGGTGCGGGCGCAGCAGCGCGACCAGCAGCAGGCGTTGAAGCAGGCGCAGAATGCGGCGGAAGCGCCGCAGCGCGCGGCGAACGATGCGGCGAACGCGGCTGCGTTCCGCGACAAGCAGGAGCAGAATGCACTGAAGCAGGCGCAGCGCGGCGCCGAGGGGCCGCAGCGCGCCGCGAACAAGCAGGCATACGACCAGAAGCAGGCAGACTTCCAGCGCAAGCTCGACCAGGCGCGCCAGCAGGGCGCGCAGAAGGCGCAGGAGCGGGCGGACAACGCCGCGCGCTACGAGCAGAAGCAGAAGGAAGCTGCGCAGCACAAGGCCGATGTCGAGCGGCGTCAGCAGGAAGCGGCCGACAAGGCCAAGCAGCAGCAACAGCAGGGGCAGTAACGTGTTGGATTGATCCGGAGTCAGTCTCGTGCGTGCCGGCACGCCAGTCGGCGCGCTGCTTCGATGAGGAGGCGCATATGCAAAACCGTCCCACGGAACAGCAGCAGGAATTGCACAACCGTTTGGCTGCATTGCAGGAGCAGCACCAGCAGCTCGCTCGGGAGATCGAGCTGAAGGAAGGACACTCCGACATCGACGACATCACGCTGCACCGGCTGAAGAAGGAAAAGCTGGCGGCCAAGGACAAAATCATTTTGCTGCAATCGCAGCTGGAACCGGATAAGCGCGCCTGAGCGCGGCCTGGCAAGCGCCGGCGCCGCCCGGGCGCTGGACACAGGAACGCTTGCCTTGAATTCACCGCTTGAAGCCAACCCCGATGCCCGGCGTGACGCGTCGTCCGCCGGGCGTGTTCGTGCGCCCGAAGGCACCTTCGAGCTGAGCCGCAAGCGCGTCGACGAACTCGACACGATCTTCGGCGACGGCGGATTGCTCGCGCGCGCGCTCGACGGCTATCACCCGCGTCAGTCGCAAATCGAGATGGCGCGCGCGGTCGCGTCCGCGATGGAGGCGTCCGCGCGCCGGATGCCCGAGCCGGAAATCTTCGAGACCCGCAAACGGCCGGCACGCCGCCTCGGCGAAGGCGACAAGGCGGCCGAATCCGCCGCGGAGGGGGCTGCGGTCGAAGCCGACGGCGACGCCGGCGACAACACGCTGATCGTCGAGGCCGGCACCGGTACCGGCAAGACCTATGCGTATCTGGTGCCCGCGATGCTGTGGGGCGGCAAGGTGATCGTGTCGACCGGCACGAAGCACCTGCAGGACCAGCTGTTCCAGCGCGACATCCCGACGGTGCGCAACGCGCTCGCGGTGCCGGTGACGGTCGCGATGCTCAAGGGCCGCTCGAACTACCTGTGCCATTACTACCTGCAGCGCACGGCCGACAACGGCCGCCTGCCGTCGCGCCAGGACACCGCGTATCTGCAGGAAATCGTCCGGTTCGCCAAGGTCACGAAGAGCGGCGACAAGGCCGAGCTCGCGAGCGTGCCGGAGACGGCACCCGTGTGGTCGATGGTCACGTCGACGCGCGACAACTGCCTCGGCCAGGAGTGCCCGCATTACAAGGAGTGCTTCGTGATGCAGGCGCGCCGCGAGGCGCAGCAGGCGGACATCGTCGTCGTCAACCATCACCTGTTCTTCGCGGACATCATGCTGCGCGACACAGGGATGGCCGAACTGCTGCCGAACGCGAACACGGTGATCTTCGACGAAGCGCACCAGCTGCCGGAGACGGCCACGCTGTTCTTCGGCGAGACGCTGTCGACCACGCAGATCCTCGAACTCGCGCGCGACACGGTCGCCGAAGGCCTGAGCCATGCGCGCGATGCGGTCGAGTGGGTGAAGCTCGGCGGCGATCTCGAACGTGCGGCGCGCGACCTGCGTCTCGCGTTCGCGAACGACCAGATCGTGCGCATGTCGCTCGCGCAACTGGGCGACGATCACCCGATGTTCGGCGCGCTCGACGCGCTCGAAGTGGCGCTCGATGCGCTTGCCTCGGCGCTCGCGAGCCAGGCCGAGCGGGCGGAGTCGCTCGGTGCGTGCCTGCGGCGCGCACGCGAGCTGCAGGACCTGCTCGCGGGCTGGGTCGCGCCCGGCGCGGCGGAAGCGGCCGCGAAGGCCGATGCCGCGGCCGCCGGCGACAAGGCGGCCACCGACGACCCGAACGAGAAGGTGCGCTGGGTCGAAGTGTTCGCGCATACCGTCCAGCTGCACGAGACGCCGCTGTCGGTTGCGCCGATTTTCGCGAAGCAGCGTGCCGGCGTGCCCCGCGCGTGGGTGTTCACGTCGGCGACGCTGTCGGTGCGCGGCGACTTCACGCACTACGCGGCCCAGATGGGCCTCAGCTCGCGGCGCTCGATGACGCTCGCAAGCCCGTTCGACTATCAGACGCAGGGCCTGCTGTATGTGCCGCGCAACTTGCCGCAGCCGTCGTCGCCGGCGTTTACCGATGCCGTGTTCGATGCTGCATTGCCGGCGATCGAGGCATCGGGCGGCGGCGTGTTCATGCTGTGCACGACGCTGCGCGCGGTCGACCGGATCGCGTCGAAGCTGCGCGACGTGATCGAGTCGCGCGGCTGGAACACGCCGCTGCTGGTGCAGGGCGATGCCAGCCGTACCGAACTGCTTGATCGTTTCCGTTCGTACGGCAATGCGATTCTCGTCGGCAGCCAGAGCTTCTGGGAAGGCGTCGACGTGCGCGGCGACGCGCTGTCGCTCGTCGTGATCGACAAGCTGCCGTTCGCGCCGCCCGACGATCCGGTGCTGGCCGCGCGGCTCGATGCGTTGACCAAGAAGGGCTTGAGCCCGTTCGCGGTTCACCAGCTGCCCCAGGCCGTGATCACGTTGAAGCAGGGCGCGGGCCGGCTGATTCGCGCGGAGACGGATCGCGGCGTGCTGATGATCTGCGACACGCGGCTCGTCGACAAGCCTTACGGTCGACGGATCTGGCAGAGCCTGCCGCCGTTCAAGCGAACCCGCGAGATCGCGGTCGTGCAGGACTTCTTCGACGAGCATCGCGCGGCAAAACGCGCGTGACCGCGCTGCCGCCTGCTGCGGGCGGCACCAACAAAAAACCCGGCTCGATGGCCGGGTTTTTTGTTGGGTGCTCGGGCGTCGCTCAGAACTGCCACCACGACTTCTTCGTGCCGGGGCGCGAATGGCCGGTGATGTACGGGCTGTCCGGGAAGGTTCCGGCGAGCACGCGCTTCGTGTCTTCCGCGAGTTCCGGCTGGTTCAGCTTGCCGTACGACAGGATCATGATGTGCAGCGCGTCCTCGATCGCCGGCGCGCCCTTGTAGTCCTTGATCGCGAGCTGCGCGCGGTTGATCGCCGCGACATAGGCGCCGCGCCGATAGTAGTAGTCGGCCGCGTGCACTTCGTGCGAGGCGAGCGCGTTGACGATGTAGCGCATCCGGGCGGCGGCGTCGGGCGCGTACTTGCTCTTCGGGAACCGGTCGACGACGACCTTGAACGCGTCATACGATTCGCGCAGTGCCTGCGGATCGCGCTCGCTCATGTCCTGGCCGGAGAAGCGGCCGAACAGGCCGAGATCGTCGTTGAAGTGGATCATCCCCTTCAGGTAGTACGCGTACGGGATGTCCGGGTGATCCGGATGCAGCTGGATGAAGCGGTCGACGGCCTGATCGGCGGCTGCCGCTTCGTTGTCCTTCCAGCTGCAGTACGCGACGTTGATCTGCGCCTGTTGCGCGAAACGGCCGAACGGATCGCGACCTTGCAGCGATTCGAAATATTTCGCGCACTTGCCCCAGTCGCCGCCGGACAGTGCGTCCTGGGCCTCTGAGTATAATTTGTTGTTCGACCAGGTAGCCGTCTCGTCCTGCTTCTGCGGCAAGCCGTGGCAGCCGGCGATGAGGGCCGCGGCCGCTACCACCGCAGCTCGGGCGGCGACGGTTTTGGCCGTACGTTTGGTCGAATTCATCATGCTCGCATGTCCTAGCTTCAAGTCTCGGTGACCCAGTCTAAATGACCCGTTCAAGTTCGCAGAATGCCCCGCGGGGCAAGTCAAATCGCGAAGATTATAGCCCAAGCGATCGGCCCGCCGACGCTGCGTCGGGGGATTCTCCCGACGACGATCTCGCTGCAGACGCGATGCAGCCGCCTGTCGTGCCGTCCGCGGCGGCCGACGAAGCGCCGCGCGTCGTCGAAGTGCCGCTGTCGCTCGCGGGTGAGCGCCTCGATAAAGCGCTTGCCCAACTCTTCCCCGAATTCTCCCGCAGCCGCCTGCAGAGCTGGATCGAGGCGCAGCGCGTGCTGGTCGACGGCGCGCCGGCGAAGATCCGCCAGCCGGTGCCGCTCGGCGCGAGGATCGAGCTCGTGCCCGACCTGCTGCCCGAGCAGCTGGCGTTTACACCGGAGCCGGTGCCGCTCGACGTGATCTACGAGGACGACGCGCTCGTCGTCATCAACAAGCCGGCGAGCCTCGTCGTCCACCCGGCTGCCGGCAACTGGAGCGGCACGATCCTCAACGGCCTGCTGCACCGCTACGGCGACGCGGCGGCCGGCCTGCCGCGCGCGGGCATCGTGCACCGGCTCGACAAGGAGACGTCCGGCCTCATGGTGGTTGCGCGCACACTCGCCGCGCAGACCGACCTCGTGCGCCAGCTGCAGGCACGCACGGTGAAGCGCCGCTATTTCGCGCTCGTGTGGGGCATGATGCCCGAAGACGGCACGATCGACGCGCCGATCGGCCGCGATCCGCGCGAGCGCACGCGCATGGCCGTCGTCACCGGCGCGTCGGGCAAGCCCGCGCGCACGCATTTCCGCACGGTTGACACATGCATGTGGCAACGTCAGCCGGTGTCCGCGATCCAGTGCGATCTCGAAACCGGCCGCACGCATCAGATCCGCGTGCACTGCTCGCATGTCGGGCATCCGCTGCTCGGCGATCCGGTGTATGGGCGCGCGCGCGGCAAGCGCTCGGTCGCGCCGCTGCCGGGCGGGTTCGCGCGGCAGGCGCTGCACGCCTGGCGGCTCGGCCTCGTGCATCCGGTGACGGGCAAGACGATGCAGTGGCGTTGTCCGTTGCCGGACGACATGAACGCGCTCGTCGCGGCGCTGGGCTTCGGGCAGGGCGACGAGGAATTCGACGATGAAGACGGTGTCTACGACGATGACGATTTCGCCGGCGATTATCAGGATCACGACGACGATTACGACGATGAGGAGGAGTGAGTGCCGATGACGAACCTGGCGCCGTTGACGTGGCAGGACTGCGTGCAGCCCGACTGGCAGGTGGCGCCGCGCGTGCGTGCGCTGATCACGACGCGCGACGGCGGCGTGAGCGAGGGCCCGTACGGGCGCTGGCAGGACGGCGCCGCGTTGCCGGGCGGGATGAATCTCGGCCTGCATACCGGTGACGATCCGGCCCATGTCGCCGCGAATCGCGCGCGCTTGCTCGCGCTGGCGGGCCAGTCGCGAGCGGCATGGCTCGAACAGGTTCACGGCGCGCGGATCGTGCGCGCGGACGAGGTGATCGAGGCCGCGCCGGGTGCCGAGGCGCCCGTGCAGGCCGACGCGAGCGTGACGGACCGCGCGGGCGCGGTCTGTGTCGTGATGGTCGCGGATTGCCTGCCGGTGCTGTTGTGCGACGCGCGGGGTCGGGCGGTGGGTGCCGCGCATGCTGGCTGGCGCGGGCTCGCGGCCGGCATCGTCGAGCAGACCGCGGCTCGCGTCGCGGCACTCGCCGGCGGCGCGACGGATGAACTCCATGCGTATCTCGGGCCCGCGATCGGCCCGCGGGCATTCGAAGTCGGCGCCGATGTGCGCGAGGCGTTTCTCGACACGGCTCCGCAGTCGGAGCATGATGAGACGCGGCAAGCGTTCGTCGCGATCGACGGCGCGCCCGGCAAGTATCTCGCCGACCTCTACGCGCTTGCGCGCCTGCGCCTCGCGCGTGCAGGCGTGGCGCGCGTGAGCGGCGGGACCGCCTGCACGGTCACCGAACACGCGCGCTTCTATTCGTACCGGCGCGACCGCGTGACCGGCCGCATGGCGGCGGCGATCTGGCTGGCAGATTGACGGCTGACCGCGCGCATTAGCGCGCGGCTTGGTTTGTTGCGCTGCGAAATCGGTTATTTCGATATTGGCGCGGCAATGCGGCGTTGCATGGACAACCGAATGAATAATCGCGAAGTCAAGTCGATCAAAATGTTTTATGTTTCGCCGGAAGCCTTGTCCCGCTTGTTGCGCACGGATTATCTCCGAGCAGAAATGTTCGGTGGTTTGACGCAGTGCTTCACATGGGGAAAACGATAATGATAAAAATACCGCACTGCGGCAGAATCTGGAGACGCCTCTCCAGAGCATGACGGCCCGGCTCGCAGCCGGCACGCCGCGCGCGAGCAGGATTTCACGATTGACGCTCACGAATCACCGGTAAGGCAGGTAATGACAGCATCGAAAAATTCGTCGACGTCCGCTCAGGCGGGCACTTCCGCAGGCAGCACCGGATTCGACCAGGCTACCCAGCCGATGCAGCAGATGTTCGAGGCATGGCTGAACGCCTGGCGCGGTTTCGCCGATCCGGCGCGCGCCGCAACGGCGGCGGCCACCGCGAATCCGTTCGCCGCATTCCAGTTCCCGACATCCGTTCCGTTCCAGATGCCGTCGATGCCCGATCTGGGCGCCTTCGGCGGCCTGGCTTCTCCGTTCGCGGGACTGAAGCTGCCGGTGGCCGCGATCCCGCCGGAGCGGCTCCAGAAGCTGCAGGCCGACTACGCGCGCGATTGCATGACGCTGATGCAGCAGGCCGCCGCGGCGAAGCTCGAGTCGCCTGAACTGAAGGACCGCCGCTTCAGCGCGGATGCGTGGAAGGCTTCGCCCGCGCACGCGTTCGCCGCTGCGTGGTATCTGCTCAACGCGCGCTACCTGCAGGAACTGGCCGACGCGCTCGAGACCGATCCGAAGACGCGCGAACGTATCCGTTTCTCCGTCCAGCAATGGACCGCCGCCGCCGCGCCGAGTAACTTCCTTGCGCTCAATCCCGATGCACAGAAATCGATCCTCGAGACGCAGGGCGAAAGCCTGCGGCAGGGGATGATGAACCTGCTCGGCGACATGCAGCGCGGCAAGATTTCGCAGACCGACGAATCGCAATTCGTGGTCGGCAAGAACCTCGGGTGTACCGAAGGCTCGGTCGTCTACGAGAACGACCTGATCCAGCTGATCCAGTACGCGCCGAAGACGGACAAGGTGTTCGAGCGGCCGCTCCTGATCGTGCCGCCGTGCATCAACAAGTTCTACATCCTCGACCTGCAGCCCGAGAATTCGCTCGTCGCGCATGCGCTGTCGAACGGCCATCAGGTGTTCCTCGTGTCGTGGCGCAACGCCGATGCGTCGGTCGCGCACAAGACGTGGGACGACTACATGAACGAAGGGCTGCTCGCGGCGATCGACGCCGTGCAGCAGATCAGCGGCCGCGAGCAGATCAACACGCTCGGCTTCTGCGTCGGCGGCACGATGCTCGCGACCGCGCTGTCGGTGCTCGCCGCGCGCGGCGAACATCCGGCCGCGTCGATGACGCTGCTGACCGCGATGCTCGATTTCACCGACACCGGCATCCTCGACGTGTTCGTCGACGAGGCGCACGTGCAGATGCGCGAGCAGACCATCGGCGGCAAGAACGGCGCGGCACCGGGGCTGATGCGCGGCGTCGAGTTCGCGAACACGTTCTCGTTCCTGCGGCCGAACGACCTCGTCTGGAACTACGTCGTCGACAACTACCTGAAGGGCCGCACGCCCGCCGCGTTCGACCTGCTGTACTGGAACAGCGACTCGACGAGCCTGCCGGGCCCGATGTACGCGTGGTACCTGCGCAATACCTATCTCGAGAACAAGCTCCGCGTGCCGGGCGCGCTGACCGTATGCGGCGAATCCGTCGACCTGTCGCGCATCGACGTGCCGACCTTCATCTACGGGTCGCGCGAGGATCACATCGTGCCGTGGCAGACGGCCTACGCGTCGACGTCGATCCTGACGGGCCCGTTGAAGTTCGTGCTCGGCGCGTCGGGCCACATCGCGGGCGTGATCAATCCGCCGGCGAAGAAGAAGCGCAGCTACTGGGTCAACGACAACGATCTGCCCGAATCCGCGGACGACTGGTTCGCCGGCGCGACCGAGCAGCCGGGCAGCTGGTGGACGACCTGGGTGGAGTGGCTCGACCAGTACGGCGGCCGCAAGGTGGCGCCGCCCGCCAAGGCCGGTTCCGCGCAGTTCCCGGTGATCGAACCGGCGCCGGGTCGCTACGTGTTGCAGCGCGATTGACGAAAGACGGACAGCGGCGCACGCTGTCCGGTGCACCGCAGTTTTTTTTAACAGGGCCGGTAGCGATGCGCCGTGTCGTGCGGGCCTGGAGGAAAGGGAAATGACGGACGTAGTGATCGTATCGGCCGCGCGGACCGCGGTCGGCAAATTCGGCGGCTCGCTCGCGAAGATCGCGGC
>NZ_LOTA01000015.1:0-629 GCF_001521935.1 Burkholderia sp. RF7-non_BP4
AACGCCGACAGGAACAGCACCGTCTGCGCGACGTCCTGCACCGTCGTGAACACGCCGTCGACCGTGTTGCCGAGCATCACCTTCTTCACCACTTCCTCTTCGCTGATCCCGAGCTCCTTCGCCTGCTCCGGAATCTGCTTGTCGACCAGCGGCGTGCGCACGAAGCCCGGACACACGACGTGCGAGCGCACGTTGTGCTTCGCGCCTTCCTTCGCCAGCACGCGTGCCAAGCCGAGCAACCCGTGCTTGGCCGTCACGTACGCCGACTTCAGCGGCGACGCCTCGTGCGAGTGCACCGAGCCCATGTAGATCACGACGCCGCCGCGATCGTCCTTGTACATGTGCTTGAGCGCGGCCTTGGTCGTCAGGAACGCGCCGTCGACGTGGATCGCCTGCATCTTCTTCCAGTCGGCGAACGAGTAGTTTTCGATCGGGTTGACGATCTGGATGCCCGCGTTCGACACGAGGATGTCGACCGAGCCGAACGTTTCCGCCACCTTGTCGATGCCGCTGTTGACTGCTTCCTCGCTGGTCACGTCCATCGCGACGCCGATCGCCTTGCCGCCTGCCTTGTTGATCTCGTCGGCAACCGCGTTTGCGCCGTCCTGGTTCAGGTCGGCGATCGCGAC
>NZ_LOTA01000016.1:0-646 GCF_001521935.1 Burkholderia sp. RF7-non_BP4
GCGCCGGTCGCGCGCCCGCCGTTTCCTCGCTATCGACAGCGTGAGCGAGGCTCGCAACCGATCCGCGGCGCGCAAAGCGCGTGCTACAGGGGGATCGCGGTCGGCCGAGCGTCGTGATGCACCGGACGGGCGGCCGAGGGGGCCTGACGTGCATCGCCGGGGCCGCAGCGAGACGGTGACGGCGTGTCGGGCCCGTCGGATGGGCCGCTGAGCAGCCGATAGACGGTCTGGATGTCAGCGGCGAGCGGCGCCAGGTTGCCGATTCCGGCACCCAGCAGGTCGGTTGCCAGGCAAGCGATGACGACGGCCACCACGGCGCGTCGGGGGACACGCTGCTCGAGCTCGTGCAGATCGTCGGAGACGGCGTGACGGTTACCCGGGTCCGGTGTGGCCGGTGCGCGACGACAGACCCATCCGGCCACGAAGCCCGCGATGGCCAGGCCGGCTGCGGCCGTGAGGTGCCCGGCTTTCAAGTGCGTGAACGTCGACAGGGCGACCGTGCCGAGTGAGCCGCCCAGCATGCCGTACAGCACGGCCTGCGTGCGCAGGCGGGCGCGCATGGTGTAGCGGGAGTGGTGCATGAGTCCCCGGATTTTTCTGGGTTGATTGGCCTGGGCAAGGAAGGGCAACGGCCTACCATTCCATC
>NZ_LOTA01000017.1:0-1091 GCF_001521935.1 Burkholderia sp. RF7-non_BP4
TCATGTCGCCCTCACTGCGTCAGCACGACGCCGCTGGCCGGCGACCACGACACGAACACGTCGTCGTTCCACGCCGGCGCGCTGTCGTGCATCAGGTGCGAGCTCGACAGGTTCGACACCACCGTCTTGCCGCTCGGCAGGCGCACGTGATACAGCGAGTACGCACCCATGTACGCGATGTCGGTCACCACGCCGCGCGCCCAGTTGTGATGCGAGCCGGGTTTTTCGCGCGACACGTGCACGCGTTCCGGGCGCACCGAGATGCCGACCGGCATGCCGAGGGGGCCGGTCACGCCGTGGCTCACGTACATGCGTGCCTCGAGGTCGTCGCTCTCGACGAAGATGTGATCGGGTTCGTCCTCGACCACGCGCCCTTCGAACAGATTGGTCGAGCCGATGAACTCGGCCGAGAAGCGGCTGTTCGGGTATTCGTACACTTCGCCCGGCGTGCCGATCTGCACGATCTTGCCTTCGCTCATCACCGCGAGGCGGCTCGCCATCGTCATCGCTTCTTCCTGGTCGTGCGTGACCATCACGCAGGTCACGTCGACCTTTTCGATGATGTTCACGAGTTCGAGCTGGGTCTTCTGACGGATCTTCTTGTCGAGCGCGGACATCGGCTCGTCGAGCAGCAGCAGCTTCGGGCGCTTCACCAGCGAGCGGGCGAGCGCGACGCGCTGCTGCTGGCCGCCCGACAGTTGATGCGGCTTGCGCTTCGCGTACTTGCTCATCTGCACGAGCGCGAGCGCGTCGGCCACGCGTTCCTTGATTTCGTTCTTCGGCGTGCCTTCCTGCTTCAGTCCGAACGCGACGTTCGACTCGACCGACATGTGCGGAAACAGCGCGTACGACTGGAACATCATGTTCACCGGCCGGCGGTACGGCGGCAGCGACGCGAGGTCCTCGCCGTCGACGAAGATCTTGCCGGAGGTGGCCGTTTCCAGCCCGGCGAGCATGCGCAACAGTGTCGACTTGCCGCAGCCCGAACTGCCGAGCAGTGCGAACAATTCGTTCTTCGCGATCGTCAGGTTGACGTTGTCGACGGCCGTGCTGTCGCCGAACTTCTTCACGACGTTTTCGATGCGCACGAA
>NZ_LOTA01000018.1:0-109322 GCF_001521935.1 Burkholderia sp. RF7-non_BP4
GCCGCGATCTTCGCGAGCGAGCCGCCGAATTTGCCGACCGCGGTCCGCGCGGCCGATACGATCACTACGTCCGTCATGTTTTCTTCCTGCATTGAAATCAGTGGGTCGATCCGTATTGCGCGCCGGTACGGCGCGGCGGCGGCGCGCGAGCGCCATGCGGCCGGCGATGCGGTTGCACGTTCGCGCGCGCATGCGCGCCGCGCATCCGCCCGCCTCGACCGCGTCCGGGCACGCGGCGGCGAACCGGACGTACGCCGATCGCCGCGCGGCACACGCGGCGGCCGGCGCCCGTCGGCGCCGCTCAATCAGTGTCGCGCCTGCGCGCGACACGCGCTCATGCAGCCGATTCGCGCGAAGCCGCTTCCTTGCGAGCGGCGGCGGCGGTCTGCTTGGCACCGCGGGCCGTCGTTTCGCTGACCGCGTCGAAACCGCTTTGTGCGGCCTCGATCGCCTGCCCCGTCGCTGCACGCACGGAGTCGGCCGCGGCCGTCGCCGCGGACAGCGCCGAATTCAGCGCGGCGACCACGGCGCCCGAACCCGCCGGCGCATGCTTCGTCAGCTCGCCGACCACTTCCTTCACGCGCTTGTCGTTCTGTTCGTACTGAGCCTGGGCAACCTTCGCCCACTCGGCCTGCGTCGACACCGCGATATCGAACAGATGGCGACCGTATGCGACGGCCTTGCCGGCGGCTTCCTGCGGTGCGGCGACTTGCTGCGCGAAGCCTGCCGCCGGGTTGCTCGCGTTGAACGCGTTCTTCAGCTTGTCCTCGTATTCCTCGAGCGCCGTCTTGGCCGCTTGCAGGTTGAGTTCGACGACTGCCTCGAAACCATTGATTGCCGGGCGGGCAATCGCGAACCACGCGGCGATTCCGGACTGATAATCGGCGGCGAATTTTTCGGGGGCAAATACGGACATCGGGCACGCTCCTGTTGGCAATGCGAGAGACGACGTAAAGAAAATGGAAGGCAGATCGAGGGCCTGCTTCCTTATTCACAACCCTCGGGCACGATTGACTGCGAAGAGTTGAGGATGGCCATTTTAGATGGATTAATTGTCAATTAAATTGCATTAATGCTAGGTGAAAACCCTTAGCGGCCGAAGCGACCGTACCACGACGGTGCACGCCCGTAATGGGGTCGTGTCGCAACGCCTTGTCCGGCAACGATTTTTACTTTTTTACAGGATAACCCACCGCAGCCACGCGCAACATTTACCCCCGCCATTATTCCCATTATTAGAAAAAGGGCGCGCATTGAAAATGGGGCGGATGCTTATGTAATCGTTTTTCCAGATTTATTTTGAAATCGTTCCCGGGATTATTAATGACGAATTCAATGATCGTATATAAATCGCCGGGACGTGCGACGGCGCCCGCCCCTCACCCGACCAGTTCGCGATGCAGCGCGCGAAACTCCTGCGCGAGCTTATGCGCCGGCTCGAGATGGATCACCGGCGTCGACTGCTGATGCGACTCGCGGATCTTCACCGACGCCGACAGCCGCGACGCCAGCACCGGCAGCCCCTCCTCGACGAGCTCGTCGACCAGCCGCTGCGGCAGGCTCGCGCGTGGCTGAAACTGGTTGATGACGATCCCTTCGACCTCGAGCGCCGCGTTGTGGTCCTGCTGGATTTCCTTCACGTTCTCGAGCAGCGTGTACAGCGCCCGGCGCGAGAAGTCGTCGCAGTCGAACGGAATCAGGCAACGCTCGACCGCGATCAGCGCCGAGCGCGTGTAGAAGTTCAGCGCGGGCGGCGTGTCGATGTAGACGGCATCGTAGGTGTCGAGCTCGTTGAGCGCATCGCGCAGCTTGTAGATCTTGTAGCGCGACTCGAGCTTGCCGTGCAGCGTGTCGAGGTCCGGATGCGCGGGCATCACGTCGAGCCCGTCGAAGGGCGTCGGATGGATGAACGATGCGACGTCGACCGGCCGGAAGTTGAACGTCAGCGCGGTCTCGAAGAATTCGGCGACGCCGGGATGCGCGTCGGCCGCGCGATCGCCGAGCAGGTAGCGGGTGGAATTCGCCTGCGCGTCGAGGTCGATGACGAGCGTGCGCAGCCCTTCGCTCGCGCTGATCGCCGCCAGGTTGCAGACGATCGTCGACTTGCCCACACCGCCCTTCTGGTTGAACACGACCCGCCGCATGGTGTCTCCTTCGATCGAAACGTCGAAAGAACGAGCTTAGCCGGTCAATCGTGGCGGCCGCGTGACATAGGTCAGATGCGCGGCAGCGGCTCTGACGCATGACGGTTGCCGGGCACGCTCCATCGGTCCGTTGTCGCGAGGATCCAGTCCTGTTCAGCAGTTGCGGTCACTCGGCGCGATTTCGTCGGCGTGAAGCCTGCGAGATGTTCGCCGCGCGGGGGGAAGCGCGTCAGCCACGGCCGGCCTCCGGGGCGCGGGGCGTAAACGAAAAAAGACCCGAAGGCCCGTGCCAAGCGATTCGCTTGACTCGGACATTCGGGCCCATTCCGGTGCGGGATGCCGACGTTCCGTCAGAACGGAATATCGTCGTCCATCTCGTCGAAACCGCCACCTGCCGGCGCGCTCGGACGGCTCTGACCACCACCGGCACCGCCTGCACCGCCGCGCGGCGCACCGCCGGCACGGCCGCCGCCACCGCCGCGTTCCATCTGTTCGCCGCCGCGACCGCCGCCGCCACCACCACCGTAGCCGCCGCCGTAACCGCCTTCGTCACCACCGCCACCGCCGCCGCCCGAACCGCCGCGGCCGCCGAGCATCTGCATCTGGTCGGCGACGATTTCGGTCGAATAGCGATCCTGGCCGTCCTGGCCCTGCCACTTGCGCGTGCGGATACGGCCCTCGATATAGACCGACGAACCCTTCTTCAGGTATTCGCTGACGATTTCGGCGAGACGGCCGAAAAACGCGACGCGGTGCCACTCGGTCATTTCCTTGAAATCGCCGCTTGCCTTGTCCTTGTAGCGATCGGTCGTCGCGAGACGGATGTTCGCAACCGCGTCGCCGCTCGGCAGGTAACGGACTTCAGGATCGGCGCCGAGATTGCCGACGAGGATGACCTTGTTGACGGATGCCATGTGTTTCTCCAGTAAATTCGATGCCGGGCCGCCCGCGAATGTCGTCGGAGCGGCCCGCCGGGCAAGCCGGCGAGCGCCGCCGGTGCCTGCCCGAAAAGAGGGTTCAGGCCTTGCGCGGCGGCGCTTTCATGCTGGCCGCGATTATAAGCCACGCCGCCACGAGCCCCGAGCATGCATAGAAGACGGTGTTCGCGCCGCCGTGCTTCAGCAGCCAGCCGCCCACGATGCCGCCGAGCGCGAGCCCGATCGATTGCGTGGTGTTGTAGACGCCCGTGGCCGCACCCTTGCGCGAACCGGGCGCGAGCTTCGACACGAGCGACGGCTGCGACGCTTCCAGGATGTTGAAGCCGAGGAAGTACACGAACAGGATCGCCGCCACAATCAGGATGGTATGCGGTGCGCTGCCGAGCAACAATTGGCCGATCAGGATAGCCAGAATGCCGCCGAGCAGCACCGGCTTCATCTTGCCCCGTTTTTCCGCGACGATGATCGCCGGGACCATCATCACGAACGCGAGCCCCATCACCGGCAGGTAGACCTTCCAGTGCGCGGCGACCGGCAGCCCGCCGTCGACCAGCAGGCGCGGCACGACGAGGAACAGCGCCGTCTGCGTCGCGTGCAGCACGAGCACGCCGAAGTTCAGGCGCAGCAGCTCGCCGTTGTGGAGCACCTCGCCGAACGGCGCCGGCACGTGCACGGGCTTCGCCGCATCGGGCACGATCCACATCACGACGCCGATCGCGAGAATCGACAGCACGCCGACGATCGCGAACAGCCCGCTCATCCCGACCCAGTGGAACACGATCGGCGCGCCGACGATCGCGACCGCGAACGACACGCCGATCGAGCCGCCGACCATCGCCATCGCCTTCGTGCGGTTCTGCTCGGAGGTCAGGTCGGCGATGAACGCGAGCACCGCGGACGACACGGCGCCCATGCCCTGGATCACGCGGCCGACGATGATCCACGTGATGTCGTGCGCGAACGCGGCGACGAAGCTGCCGAGCGCGAAGATCAGCAGGCCGGTGGCAATCACGGGCTTGCGGCCGAACTTGTCCGACGCCCACCCGTAGAAGATGTACAGCAGCGACTGCGTGACGCCGTAGGCCCCGAGCGCGATGCCGACGAGCAGCACGTTGTCGCCGCCCGGGATGGTTTTCGCGTAGACCGAGAAAACCGGCATGATCATGAACAGGCCGAGCATGCGCAGCGCGAAGATCGCCGCGAGCGACGTGGTCGCGCGCAGTTCGGGCGCACTCATGCGGGAAGACGTGGCGGACGGATTGGACATCGGGAATGAATTTCGAATGATCGGAATGTCCGCCCGGCGGCGGGCGGCGGAAGATCAGGGCCACCGGCCCGGCGGGCCTGGCAGGCGCTTTCCGGGACTGCTTTCCGGGACGTCACGCAGGCTGCCCGCGGGCCGCCTCGAGCCGTGCGGCGCGGCCGCTTCCCCGGCGTGGAACCGCCTTGCTGCCAGCTGCTGCAAAGGCTGGGGACCCCCAACGACGGCCTCGAAAAGCCGTTATAGTAGCAGGTTTGGTTCCCTCCATTTTCGCCAGGTTCATGGAACAGATCCGTATCCGTGGGGCACGCACCCACAACCTGAAAAACGTCAATCTCGACCTGCCGCGCCACAAGCTGATCGTGATTACCGGGTTGTCAGGGTCGGGCAAGTCGTCGCTCGCGTTCGACACCCTTTATGCCGAAGGCCAGCGCCGCTACGTCGAAAGCCTGTCCGCGTACGCCCGCCAGTTCCTGCAACTGATGGAGAAACCCGACGTCGACCTGATCGAGGGCCTGTCGCCCGCGATCTCGATCGAGCAGAAGGCGACGTCCCACAACCCGCGTTCGACCGTCGGCACGGTCACCGAAATCCACGACTACCTGCGACTTTTGTTCGCACGTGTCGGCACGCCGTATTGCCCCGACCACGACATCCCGCTCGAGGCGCAGAGCGTGTCGCAGATGGTCGACGCGGCGCTCGCGCTGCCCGAGGAAACCAAGCTGATGATCCTCGCGCCCGTCGTCGCGAACCGCAAGGGCGAGCACGCCGAGCTGTTCGAGGACATGCAGGCGCAGGGCTTCGTCCGCTTTCGCGTGCGCTCGGGCGGCGGCACCGCGAACGAGGGCGTCGCGAAGATCTTCGAGGTCGAGTCGCTGCCGAAGCTCAAGAAGAACGACAAGCACACGATCGACGTCGTGGTCGACCGGCTGAAGGTGCGCCCGGACATGAAGCAGCGCCTCGCCGAATCGTTCGAGACCGCGCTGCGCCTCGCCGACGGCCGCGCGATCGCGCTGGAAATGGACACCGACCGCGAACACCTGTTCAGCTCGAAGTTCGCGTGCCCGATCTGCTCGTACTCGCTGCAGGAGCTCGAGCCGCGCCTGTTCTCGTTCAACAACCCGATGGGCGCGTGCCCGGAATGCGACGGCCTCGGCCAGATCACGTTCTTCGATCCGAAGCGGGTCGTCGCGCACCCGTCGCTGTCGCTCGCGGCGGGCGCCGTGAAGGGCTGGGACCGCCGCAACCAGTTCTATTTCCAGATGCTGCAGAGCCTGGCGGCGTTCTACGAATTCGACATCGACGCCGCGTTCGAGGACCTGCCGGAGAAGATCCGCAAGGTGCTCCTGTTCGGCTCGGGCAAGCAGACGATCCCGTTCTCGTACATCAACGAGCGTGGCCGCACGACGATCCGCGAGCACGTGTTCGAAGGGATCATCCCGAACCTCGAGCGCCGCTACCGCGAAACCGATTCGGTCGCGGTGCGCGAAGAGCTCGCGAAATACCAGAACAACCAGCCGTGCCCGTCGTGCGACGGCACGCGGCTGCGCCGCGAGGCGCGCCACGTGCGGGTCGGCACCGGCGACTACGCGCGCGGCATCTATGAAATCAGCGGCTGGCCGCTGCGCGACGCGCTCGGCTATTTCGACGGCCTGTCGCTCGACGGCGCGAAGCGCGAGATCGCCGACAAGGTGATCAAGGAAATCGTCGCGCGCCTGACCTTCCTGAACAACGTCGGCCTCGACTACCTGTCGCTCGAGCGCAGCGCCGAAACGCTGTCCGGCGGCGAGGCGCAGCGGATCCGGCTCGCGTCGCAGATCGGTTCGGGCCTGACCGGCGTGATGTACGTGCTCGACGAGCCGTCGATCGGCCTGCACCAGCGCGACAACGACCGCCTGATCGCGACGCTCAAGCACCTGCGCGACCTCGGCAACTCGGTGATCGTCGTCGAGCACGACGAGGACATGATCCGAACGGCCGACTACGTCGTCGACATGGGCCCCGGCGCGGGCGAGCACGGCGGCGTGGTGGTCGCCGAAGGCACGCCGAAGCAGGTGCAGTCGAACCCGCAGTCGCTGACGGGCCAGTATCTGGTCGGCAAGCGCACGATCGAGTATCCGGACGAGCGGATCGCGCCCGATCCGGAGCGGATGCTGCGCATCGTCGACGCGCACGGCAACAACCTGAAGCACGTCGATCTCGAGCTGCCGGTCGGCCTGTTGACCTGCATCACCGGCGTGTCGGGTTCCGGCAAGTCGACGCTGATCAACGACACGCTGTACCACGCGGTCGCGCGCCACCTGTACGGCTCGTCGGCCGAGCCGGCGCCGCACGAGGCGATCGAAGGCCTCGAGCACTTCGACAAGGTGATCAACGTCGACCAGTCGCCGATCGGCCGCACGCCGCGCTCGAACCCGGCCACCTACACGGGCCTGTTCACGCCGATCCGCGAGCTGTTCTCGGGTGTGCCGACCGCGAAGGAGCGCGGCTACGATCCGGGCCGCTTCTCGTTCAACGTGAAGGGCGGCCGCTGCGAGTCGTGCCAGGGCGACGGCGTGCTGAAGGTCGAGATGCACTTCCTGCCGGACGTCTACGTCCCGTGCGACGTGTGCCACGGCAAGCGCTACAACCGCGAAACGCTCGAAGTGCAGTACAAGGGCAAGAACATCAGCGAAGTGCTCGACATGACGGTCGAGCACGCGTACGAATTCTTCAGCGCGGTGCCGGTCATCGCCCGCAAGCTGAAGACGCTGCTCGACGTCGGCCTCGGCTACATCCGCCTCGGCCAGTCGGCCACGACGCTGTCGGGCGGCGAGGCGCAGCGCGTGAAGCTGTCGCTGGAGCTGTCGAAGCGCGACACGGGCCGCACGCTGTACATCCTCGACGAGCCGACCACCGGCCTGCACTTCCACGACATCGCGCTGCTGCTCGAAGTGATCCACCGGCTGCGCGACCAGGGCAACACGGTCGTGATCATCGAGCACAACCTCGACGTGATCAAGACCGCCGACTGGGTGATCGACCTCGGCCCCGAGGGCGGCGCCGGCGGCGGCCAGATCATCGCGCAGGGCACGCCCGAGCAGGTCGCGAAGACGAAGGCGAGCTTCACCGGCAAGTACCTCGCGCCGCTGCTCAAGCGTCCGACCCGCAAGGCGGCGGCCGGCTGACACTTTCCGTTCCCGCGCGCGGCTGCCGGCCGCGCGCGTCCGGCGCCCGCGGCGGCGCCGGCCTCATCGTTTTCCCTTCTGCGGTTTTCCCTTCTGCGTTTACACCACGAGCCAAACTGCCCCGTGGCGGACCATAATGGCAGCTATACTTTACGGTCGTAAGGTTCGCCATCCGCACCAATCCGGTGCGGCACCGGGCGACCGCCGTCCTGCCGCCCACCGCGCGGCGCGACACACGAACGACAGGAATCCACGATGGAGAAGCAACAAGAGTCGCGCGACGCGCAGAACCGCGAGCCGCACCTGCGCAGCGTGCGGCTGACGAGCGACTTCAGCCTGCCGAAGCTGTCGGCAATCGAGATCGGCAGCTACCTGTTCGCCCTCGTCGCGATGGTGCTCGTCATCGAACTGAAGCTGCTGGGCGGGCTGCTGGCCGGCATGCTGGTCTATCAGCTGATCCACACGATCGCCCCGGTGGTCGAACGCCACACCACGAGCATGCGGGCGCGCTGGGTCGCCGTCGTGCTGCTGTCGATCGCCATCGTCGGCGGGCTCACGGGCCTGACGATCGGCATCATCGAGCACTTCGAGCACACGGTGCCGAACCTGCAGAGCCTGCTCGACCAGCTGATGCAGATCGTCGAGCAGACCCGCGCCCGCACACCGTCCTGGATCGCGAGCCTGCTGCCGGTCGACGTCGAACAGATGAAGACCAAGGCGGCGCTGCTGATGCACTCGCACATGGATCAGCTCCAGCAAGGCGGCAAGAGCGTCGCGCGCGGCTTCGGCCACGTGCTGTTCGGGATGATCATCGGCGCGATGATCGCGATCGGCGTCGAGCACGGCAAGGTGCGCCGGCCGCTGTCGACCGCGCTCGTCACGCGCGTGTCGCGCTTCGCCGAATCGTTCCGCCGGATCGTGTTCGCGCAGATCAAGATCTCGGCGATCAACGCGACCTTCACCGGCATCTACCTGCTCGTCGCGCTGCCGATCTTCCATCAGCGGCTGCCGCTGTCGAAGACGCTCGTGCTCGTCACGTTCATCGTCGGCCTGCTGCCGGTGATCGGCAACCTGATCTCGAACACGCTGATCGTCGCGGTGTCGCTGTCGGTCAGCATGGGCACGGCGATCGCGTCGCTCGCGTTCCTCGTCGTGATCCACAAGTTCGAATACTTCCTGAACGCGAAGATCATCGGCGGCCAGATCGAGTCGCGCGCGTGGGAGCTGCTGCTCGCGATGCTGATCATGGAAGCCGCGTTCGGGCTGCCGGGCGTGATCGCCGCGCCGATCTTCTATGCGTACCTGAAGCGCGAGCTGTACATGCTGCGGTTGATCTGACGCCCCCCGCCCCGGCGCGTCGCGCGCCTCACACGAAAAAAAACGCCGCGCCCCGTGAAGGGCGCGGCGTTTTTGCATGCGGGCCGGCGGGCCGGACGGCCGACGGCCGCCCCGAACCGCCGATCAGCGGAACACGACCGTCTTCGTCCCGTTCAGCACGATCCGGTGCTCGACGTGCCACTTCACCGCACGTGCGAGCGTCACGCACTCGACGTCGCGGCCGATCGCGGTGAGCTGGTCGGGCGTCATGCTGTGATCGACGCGCTCGACTTCCTGCTCGATGATCGGGCCTTCGTCGAGATCGGTCGTCACGTAGTGCGCGGTCGCGCCGATCAGCTTCACGCCGCGGTCGAACGCCTGGTAGTACGGCTTCGCGCCCTTGAAGCTCGGCAGGAACGAATGGTGGATGTTGATCGCCCGGCCGGCGAGCTGCTGGCACATGTTCGGCGACAGGATCTGCATGTAGCGCGCGAGCACGACGAGATCGGCCTGGTGTTCGTCGATCACTTCGAGCACGCGCGCTTCCTGCGCGGCCTTCGCCGCATCGGACGAACCGCCGACGAGCGGGAAGTGATGGAACGGGATGTTGTAGCTCGCGGCGAGCTGGTAGAACTCCTTGTGGTTCGACACGATCGCCGGGATCTCGATCGGCAGCTGGCCGGTGCGGTAGCGGAACAGCAGGTCGTTCAGGCAGTGGCCGATCTTCGACACCATGATCACGACGCGCGGCTTCACGGCCGCGTCGTGCATCTCCCAGCGCATCGCGAACTGCTCGGCGAGCGGCGCGAATTCGTTGCGAAGCGTGTCGAGCGCCGACGCGGCATCGGCGCCGCCACCGTCCTGCACGAAGTGCACGCGCATGAAGAACTCGCCGGTGCGGCTGTCGCCGAACTGCGCCGAATCGAGGATGTTGTTGGCGCGCTCGAACAGGAAGCCCGAGACCGCGTGGACGATGCCGTGCCGGTCGGGGCACGACAGTTTCAAGATAAAGCTGTGATCGGTCGACATGACCGCTACTCCCTTCGTTTCGGTATTCGTCAAATAGGCCGTTCGTTCGGCCGCGCTCGTGCCCGCGCTCGGGCCGGCGTGCCGCGCGTTACGCGGCCGGCGCGAACAGCGCGTCGATGCCCGCCGCGTCGGCCGCCGGGAGCCAGCGATGGCGCAGCAGCGTGTCGAGCATCGCGAGACTCGCATCCATCGTCGCGCGGCCTTCGCGCAGCCAGCCGATCACCTCGGGCACACCGGCCAGCAGGTGCTCGGCCACTTCGCCATCCTGGTTGTGCGGCGCGAAGTCGCGCGGCAGCGGCAGGTCGTACACGAAGATCAGTTCGGACTGCGTGCCTTCCGGCAGCGAGCACAGCACCTGCACCGCCCGGCCCGCGATCGCGCGCGCCGCCAGTTCGGCCGGCATGCCGGCCTCTTCCCAGCATTCCTTCGTGAGCGTCTCGTGAACGCCCAGGCCCCAGCCGATGCCGCCCGCGACGACGTTGTCGAGCATGCCGGGATCGGTGGCCTTGGTCGCGCTGCGGCGGCCGAGCCACATCCGCGGCACGGCCGGCTCGCCCGGCGCAACCGCATATTCTACGATGCCGTTCAGGTGCACCGCATAGGTCTGCGTGCCGAAGAAGCGCGACGCGGCGCGTTCGATATACGCGAGCGGCGGATCGTCGAAGCGGTTGCGGATCGCGTAGATCTCGTCGCGCCAGCCCGGAATCGCGCCCTCGGCCGCGAGCGCGCCGATCGCGCTCGCGAGCGCCATGCTGCGCGCGTCGACCGTGTCGTAACGCGCCGACAGCACGACGCGCGCGTCGGTCAGCTCGAACACGTCGGTCCAGCGGGCGAGCTTCGCGACGTCCTGGCGGCGCACCCAGCCGACCTGCTCGCCGGCGATCTCGAAACGCAGGTGCGCGGCCGGATCGAAGCGGCGCGCGGCCGCGATGCACGGAAACGTCATCGGCTCAGTCCTTCAGCGCGACGCGAATGCCGATCGCGATGAAAGTCGCGCCGGCGATCCGGTCGAGCCACACGCCGGCCTTCGGGCGGCGCTTCAGCCATGTGCCGATCGCGCCCGCGCCGACGCCGAACAGCGAAAACACCACGGCCGTCTGCAGCATGAACAGCGCCCCGAGCTCGAACATCTGCAGCGTCACGCCCTGCACGCCATGCGGATCGACGAACTGCGGCAGGAACACGACGAAGAACAGCGTGACCTTCGGATTCATCAGGTTGCCGATCACGCTCTGCCGGAAGATCGCGCCAAGCGGCTGCGGCGGACGCTCGTGCGCGTTCGCGAGACCCTGGCTGCGCAGCGCCTTGATGCCGATCCACACGAGGTACGCGGCGCCCGCGAGCTTCAGTATCTGGAACGCGACCGGCGACGAGCGCAGCACGGCCGCGACGCCGAGCGCCGCGAGCGTCGTATGGAACAGGATCCCGGCCGTGAAGCCGAGCGCGGCGACGAAGCCGGCCGCGCGGCCCTGCGAGATGCCGCGCGCGAGCACCTGCAGGTTGTCGGGACCCGGCGCGAACGTGATCGCGATCGACGTGGCGAGAAACAGCATGAAGTTGGGCATCGTGACCTCGCGGCGTGGGCCGGCGTCCAGTGGTTCAGTGGCCGGCGAATTCGGTGACGGTATAGACGGGCAGCCCCGCGTTGCGCAGCAGCGTCGAGCCGCCGAGATCGGGCAGATCGATGATCGCCGCGCCTTCGACGACGACCGCGCCGAGCCGCTGCAGCAGGTTGCGCCCCGCCATCATCGTGCCGCCGGTGGCGATCAGGTCGTCCATGATGATCACGCGATCGCCCGCGCGGCACGCGTCTTCGTGGATCTCGACGGTCGCGCTGCCGTATTCGAGGTCGTACGACTCCGAGCACGTCTTGTACGGCAGTTTGCCGACCTTGCGGATCGGCACGAAGCCGACGCTCAATTCGTACGCGACGATCGGCGCGATGATGAAGCCGCGCGCGTCGAGCCCCGCGACGTAGTCGAGCTTCGCATCGACATAGCGTTCGACGAACAGGTCGACGAGGATGCGCAGCGCCTTCGGGCTCTGCAGCAGCGTCGTGATGTCGCGGAACATCACGCCCGGCTGCGGCCAGTCGGGCACGGTGCGGATCTGGCTGTGGATGAAGGCGACCGGATCGAGCGGTGCGCCCGACGACGAATGCGGCATGAAACTCTCCGAAAAAAACGGTGCGCGAAGATCGGGCACCGTTTCGAACAAATACGGGTCAGGTTATCGAATCGCGACTCAGGCAACCGCGGCCGGCGGCTCGCGCCGATGGCGCGACAGCCGCTCCTCCGCGAGCGCGAGCGCTTCGGGCAGCCCGCGCAGCACGACGATGTCGCTCGCGCGCAGCTTGGTCTGCGGGTCGGGCTCGACGCCGCGGATGCCGTGCCGGCGGATCGCCGTGACTTCCAGCCCGAGCGCATATAGCCCGAGTTCCTCCAGCGAGCGCCCGACCGCGTCCGCGCGCGCATCGACCGGGACCGATTGTAGCCGCACCTGCTCGTGATCGTCGTCGTCCGCATCGTCCGCGCCGCGGAAATAGCCGCGCAACAGACTGTAGCGCTCGTCGCGCATCTCCTCGACGCGCCGCACGACCTTGCGCATCGGCACGCCGACCAGCACCAGCGTGTGCGACGCGAGCATCAGGCTGCCCTCGACGATCTCCGGAATCACCTCGGTCGCGCCGGCCGCGAGCAGCTTCTCGAGATCGGCGTCGTCGACCGTGCGCACGATCGCCGGCAGCGTCGGCTCCAGTTCGTGCACGTGATGCAGCACGCGCAGCGCGGACGGCGTGTTCGCATACGTGATCGCGACGGCCGCCGCGCGATGGATACCGGCCGCGAGCAGCGACTCGCGGCGCGCCGCGTCGCCGAACACGACCGATTCGCCGGCCGTCGCGGCCGCACTCACGCGATCGGGGTCGAGGTCCAGTGCCACGTACGAAATGCCTTCCTGCTCGAGCATGCGCGCCAGGTTCTGCCCTGCGCGGCCGTAGCCGCAGATGATCACGTGGCCGCGCTGCTTGAGGCTTTGCGTCGCGATCCGCGTCATCTGCAGCGACTGCTGCATCCACTCCGTCGACGACAGCCGCATCACGATCCGGTCGGCATTCTGGATCAGGAACGGCGCGGCGAGCATCGACAGCAGCATCGACGCGAGGATCGCCTGCAGCAGCGTCGGATCGACGAGATGCCGGTCGAGGATCAGGTTCAGCAGCACGAAGCCGAATTCGCCGGCCTGCGCGAGGCCGATGCCGGTGCGCATCGCGACGCCCGGCGTCGCGCCGAACAGCCGCGCGAGGCCCGCGATCATCGTCCCCTTGAACAATATCTGCCCGACGAAGAAGCCGAACACGAGCAACGGATGCTCCCAGATCACGCGCGGATCGAGCAGCATCCCGGTCGTCACGAAGAACAGGCCGAGCAGCACGTCGCGGAACGGCTTGATGTCTTCCTCCACCTGATGGCGGAACGGCGTCTCGGAGATCAGCATGCCCGCGATGAACGCGCCGAGCGCGAGCGACAGGCCGAAGCGGTCGGTGATGAACGCGGCGCCGAGCGTGACGAGCAGCAGGTTCAGCACGAACAGCTCCTGCGAGCGGCGCCGCGCGACGACGTTGAGCCAGCGCGTCATGAAACGCTGCCCGACGATCAGCAGCAGCGCCAGCGCGATCACGATCTTGACCGCCGCGAAACCGAGCGTGAGCGCGAGATCCTTCGACGACTCGGCGCCGAACGCGGCGATCACGATCAGCAGCGGCACCACGGCCAGATCCTGGAACAGCAGCACGCCGAAGATGTTGCGGCCGTGCGCGGTCTCGATCTCGAGCCGCTCGGCGAGCATCTTCGACACGATCGCCGTCGACGACATCGCGAGCGCGCCGCCGAGCGCGATGCAGCCCTGCCACGTGATGTGCACCCAGCGCTCGAACAGCATGCCGAGCGCCAGCGCGAGCACGAGCGTCGCGACCACCTGCAGGAGGCCCAGCCCGAACACGAGCCGCTGCATCGCCCGCAGCTTCGCGAGCGAGAATTCGAGGCCGATCGAGAACATCAGGAACACCACGCCGAATTCCGCGAGATGCTCGGCCCGCTCCAGATCCGCGGCGACGCCGAACGCGTGCGGCCCGACCAGGATGCCGACGGTCAGGTAGCCGAGCATCGGCGGCAGGTTCAACGAGCGAAATACGACGACGCCCACCACCGAGGCCAGCAGCAGCAGCAGGGTCATTTCGAGCGGGGAAATCACGGGCGAAGCGTCCTCGTTCGTCGGGGCCACGGCAATGCGGGCGCGGGTGGTGGCGGTGGGCAAGCGGCATCGGACGAGTCCGAAGGCGCGGCGCGGCGAACAAACGCCTTTGCTATACTCCGCGCATGATAGCGAAAATCAATGATGATCGGGCGCTCGCGCTCGCCCGCGACGTGCTCGACATCGAGGCGGACGCCGTGCGCGCGCTGCGCGACCAGCTCGACGGCGACTTCGTCCAGGCCGTCGCGCTGCTGCTCGGCTGCCGCGGCCGCGTCGTCGTATCCGGCATCGGCAAATCGGGGCATATCGCCCGCAAGATCGCGGCCACGCTGGCGAGCACCGGCACGCCGGCCTTCTTCGTCCACCCGGCCGAGGCCAGCCACGGCGACCTCGGCATGGTCACGTCGGACGACGTCTTCATCGGCATCTCCTATTCCGGCGAGTCGGAAGAGCTCGTCGCGATCCTGCCGCTCGTGAAGCGGATCGGCGCGAAGCTGATCGCGATCACGGGCCGTGCGGAGTCGAGCCTCGGCACGCTCGCCGACGTGAACCTGAACGCCGCGGTCTCGAAAGAAGCCTGCCCGCTGAACCTCGCCCCCACCGCGAGCACGACCGCCGCGCTCGCGCTCGGCGATGCGCTCGCCGTCGCGGTGCTCGACGCGCGCGGCTTCGGCTCCGAGGATTTCGCGCGCTCGCATCCGGGCGGCGCACTCGGCCGGCGCCTGCTCACCCACGTGCGCGACGTGATGCGCTCGGGCGACGACATTCCGCGCGTCGGGCTCGACGCGACGTTGTCGGACGCACTGTTCCAGATCACCGCGAAGCGGCTCGGCATGACCGCCGTGGTCGACGCCGACGGCCGCGTGGCCGGCATCTTCACCGACGGCGACCTGCGCCGCGTGCTGGCGCGCGACGGCGATTTCCGCACGCTGCCGATCGTCGACGTGATGACGCGCAAACCGCGGACGATCGGCCCCGACCATCTCGCGGTCGAAGCCGTGGAACTGATGGAGCGCCACCGGATCAACCAGATGCTGGTGGTCGATGCCGACGGCGCGCTGATCGGCGCGCTGAACATGCACGACCTGTTTTCGAAGAAGGTGATCTGATGAGCGCAGCGCTGACTGCGGCCGAACGCGCGAGCCGCGTGAAGCTGATGATTTTCGACGTCGACGGTGTGCTGACCGACGGCGGCCTGCTGTTTACCGCGGCAGGCGACGCGATGAAGTCGTTCAATTCGCTCGACGGCCACGGCGTGAAGCTGCTCGGCGAGGCCGGCATCGCGACCGCGATCATCACCGGGCGCCGCTCGGAAATCGTCGCGGCCCGCGCGAAGGAAATGAAGATCGCGCATCTGTTCCAGGGCGTCGAGAACAAGCTCGCCGTGTTCGACGACCTGATCGCGTCGCTCGGCATCACCGCCGACGCCGCCGGCTACATGGGCGACGACTGGCCCGACCTGCCGGTGATGCTGCGCTGCGGCTTCGCGACGGCACCGGCCAACGCGCACCCCGAGGTGATCGCCCGCGCGCACTGGGTAGCCGAGGCCCGCGGCGGCAACGGCGCGGTGCGCGAAGTCTGCGACGCGATCCTGCGCGCGCAGCGCCGCTACGACGCGCTGCTCGCGGCTGCCTGCGGAGCCTGACGGATGAACACGCATTTCCGCTGGACCCAGCTGCTGCCGCTCGTCGCGGTCGCCGCACTCGCGGGCATCACGTGGTGGCTGCTGCAGGCGACGTTGCCGCCGCCCGGCGAAGGCACCGTGCAGCCGAAGCGCCACACGCCCGACTATTTCGCGGACAACTTCTCGGTCACCGAACTCGACCAGACGGGCACGACGCAATACCGCCTGACGGCCGCGAAGCTGATCCATTACGAAGACACCGAAAACAGCGACCTGACCGATCCGGCCATGCGCGCATTCCAGCCCGGCAAGCCGGTCGTGACGACCACCGCGAAGCGCGGCACCGTCAACGGCGACGTGTCGATCGTCGACTTGTACGACGACGCACGCATCCTGCGCGTGGCCGGCGGCGGCGATCCGCAGATGCAGGCCGATTCCCAGCATTTCCGGATCTTCGTCAATGACGATGTGATCCAGACCGAAAAGCCGGTTAAACTTCAGCGCGGCCTGTCGCTCGTCAACGCGACCGACGGCATGAAGTACAACAACGTCACCCGGGTCATCGAGCTTTACGGCAACGTGCGCGGCACGATCGCCGCTGCGGACACGTCCGGCGGCTCGAAAGGTCAATCCAGGTGACGCATCCCTCACGTGACTGCATGAACGAACCGTTCCCTCGACAGAATTCCGGCGGCGCTGCGCGCGCCGTCCGCGCCGCGCTCGCCGCGACGCTCGTGGCGCTCCCGCTCGTCGGGCTGGCGCCGCTCGCCCATGCCGAGAAGGCCGACCAGAACAAGCCGATCAACGTCGAGGCCGATAACCTGACCTATGACGACCTGAAGCAGGTGACGGTCGCGACCGGCAACGTCGTGATCACGAAAGGCACGATCATCATCAAGGGCGACCGCGTCGAAGTGCGTCAGGATCCCGAAGGCTATCAGTACGCGACGTCGTTCGGCAGCGGCAAGAAGCACGCGACGTTCCGCCAGAAGCGCGAAGGTCTCGACGAGTACATCGACGGCGACGCCGAGCGCATCGACTACGACGGCAAGCAGGACCTGACCACGCTGACCACCGCCGCGACCGTGCGCCGCCTGCAAGGCACGGCGACGATCGCCGATACCGTGCACGGCAGCGTGATCACGTACGACGGCCAGCGCGACTTCTACACCGCGAAGGGCGGCAAGGACGTCGCGGCGCCGGGCAACCCGAACGGCCGCGTGCGCGCGATGCTGTCGCCGAAGAACGGCGGCCCCGGGCAGCTGAACGGCGCGCCGGCGAAGCTGTCGCCGTCGACCACGATCCAGGGAGCGCCGGGCCAATGAACGCGCTTCCGAACCGCCAGCCGGCCGGCACGACGAGCTCGCTCGTCGTCCGCAATCTGAAGAAACGCTACGGCTCGCGCACGGTCGTCAAGGACGTGTCGCTCGACGTGAAGAGCGGCGAAGTCGTCGGCCTGCTCGGCCCGAACGGCGCCGGCAAGACGACGTCGTTCTACATGATCGTCGGCCTCGTGCCGCTCGACGCGGGCGAGATCTCGCTGAACGGCAGCTCGATCAGCCTGCTGCCGATCCACAAGCGTGCGTCGCTCGGCCTGTCGTACCTGCCGCAGGAAGCGTCGGTGTTCCGCAAGCTGACCGTCGAGGAAAACATCCGCGCGGTGCTCGAACTGCAGCACGGCGAAGACGGCAAGCGGCTGTCGAAGGACGCGATCGCGTCGCGCACCGAGGCGCTGCTCGACGAGCTGCAGATCGGCCATCTGCGCGAGAACCCGGCGCTGTCGCTGTCGGGCGGCGAACGCCGTCGCGTCGAGATCGCGCGCGCACTGGCGACCAACCCGAACTTCATCCTGCTCGACGAACCGTTCGCAGGCGTCGACCCGATCGCGGTGCTCGAGATCCAGAAGATCGTCAAGTTCCTGAAGCAGCGGAACATCGGCGTGTTGATTACCGATCACAACGTCCGCGAAACGCTCGGCATCTGCGACCACGCATACATCATCAGCGACGGTTCGGTGCTCGCCGCCGGCGCCCCGAGCGAAATCATCGAAAACGAAAGCGTGCGCCGCGTGTACCTCGGCGAACACTTCCGCATGTAACTTCCCCCGTGGCTGGCCGCCGCTCCGGCGCCCGGCATCGCCGCGCGGGGCCGCGTCCGCGTGCCCCGCACGGCGGCCCCTGCGGCCGTACGCCGCGCCGCGCGTAATCGCGGATGGCTCAAGGCGCCTGGGTCGTGGCAAACTGCCGGTATGACTCCCTCTCTGCCATGAAAGCCAGCCTTCAACTCCGCCTGTCGCAACACTTGGCACTGACGCCGCAACTGCAGCAGTCGATCCGGCTCCTGCAGCTGTCGACGCTCGAACTGCAGCAGGAAGTCGCGATGGCCGTCGCGCAGAATCCACTGCTCGAGAACGATGACGAATGGATCGCGAGCCCGCTGCGCGTCGCGGCGGACGGATCGCTGATCGCGCAGACGCCTCCCGGCCAGAACACCGAGCCGGGCGCCGCGAACGGCAGCAGCCAGTCGAGCGACCGCGCCGAGCGCGACGAGCCGGCCGCTGCCGACGAATACGACAGCTACGCATCGGGCGACGCCGGCGACGGCCCGCAGTGGAATCTCGACGAGTTCGGCCGCTCGAGCGGCGCATCGGACGACGACGACCTCCCCCCGCTGCAGGTACAGGAAGCGGCGACGTCGCTGCGCGACCACCTGTCCGCGCAATTGCGCGTCACGCAGGCCAGCCCGCGCGATCGCGCGCTCGTGATGTTCCTGATCGAATCGCTCGACGACGACGGCTACCTGACCGCCTCGCTCGACGAAGTGCTCGCCGACCTGCCGCCGGAACTGGAAATCGACTGCGACGAACTGAATGCGGCGCTCGCGCTGCTGCACAGTTTCGATCCGCCCGGGGTCGGGGCCCGCTCGGCGTCGGAATGCCTGAAGCTGCAGTTGTTGCGCCTCGATCCGTCCCCCACGCGCACGCTCGCGCTGGAGATCGTGTCGCAGCATCTCGAACTGCTCGCCGCGCGCGACTTCACGCGGCTGCGCAAGCACCTGAAGGCGAGCGACGATGCGCTGCGCGACGCGCACGCGCTGATCCGTTCGCTGGAGCCGTTCCCCGGCGCCGCATACGGCAAGGCCGAGGCCGACTACGTCGTGCCCGACATCATCGTGAAGAAGGCCGGCCAGGGCTGGCTCGCGGAACTCAATCCGGAAGTGATGCCGCGCCTGCGGATCAACAACCTGTACGCGAACATCCTGCGCAACAGCCGCGGCGATCCGTCGGCCGGATCGTTGAAACAGCAGCTCCAGGAAGCACGCTGGCTGATCAAGAATATCCAGCAGCGATTCGACACGATCCTGCGTGTCGCGCAGGCTATTGTCGAACGTCAGAAGAATTTCTTTGCGCACGGTGAAATTGCCATGCGCCCCTTGGTTTTGCGGGAAATAGCTGATACGCTGGGCCTACACGAGTCGACTGTCAGCCGTGTGACAACAGGCAAGTACATGCTGACCCCGTTCGGGACGCTTGAATTTAAGTACTTCTTCGGATCACACGTTTCGACCGACACCGGAGGCGCCGCATCGTCGACCGCCATCCGAGCCCTGATCAAGCAACTGATAGGAGCTGAAGACCCAAAATCGCCACTTTCGGACAGCCGCATTGCCGAGCTGCTGGCAGAACAGGGATTCGTGGTCGCGCGCCGCACGGTTGCCAAGTATCGCGAAGCCCTCAAAATCCCGGCAGTGAATCTGCGCAAGTCTCTTTAAGCCTGCTGCCTGCCCGGCGGCAGGCGTGTTCCGGCCACCGCGCACACGGGGAACAGGCCGGGCGACTCGTCCGCGAATTTGCCGCTACCTGCGGCAGGGGCAAGTCGACCGGAGCGCCGCCTCGATGCGGCCGGGTGGTCACTCGCTTGGAGAAGCACTATGAACCTGAAGATCAGTGGACATCATCTCGAAGTCACGCCTGCAATTCGCGAATACGTGATCACCAAGCTGGACCGGGTGCTACGGCATAGCGATCAGGTGATCGATGGCACTGTGATCCTCTCGGTCGACAATCACAAGGAAAAGGACAAGCAGCAGCGCGCGGAAATCAACCTGCACCTGAAGGGCAAGGACATCTTCGTCGAAAGCGCGAACGGCAACCTGTATGCTGCGATCGATCTGCTGATCGACAAGCTGGATCGTCAGGTCGTCAAGCACATGGAGCGTCTGCAGACCCATGCGCACGACCCGATCAAGCTGCAGCCGTCGATCGATCAGATCGAACTGCCGCCGCAATAACGTTCACCGCAATACACACGCCGCCCGGTTCGCCGGGCGTTTTTTTTGTGTCCGAGCGGCAGTGGTGCGACCGGTCCGTCCATGCCGCGCCACGCGCGCGGCTGTGCTCTATAATGTTCCGGTTATCGCCGGGGGGGCGTTGGGTGCGGTAGCTGCCTTGCAGGTTTCCGATGCCGAACGCCTTGATATCGCCGAACATGGAAAATCAGTCTGCCGCCGCAAGGAGACCCCAGGCCGCCCAATCGCCTGCCAACATGAATCGCCTAGCCAAAATCCTGCCCATAGAGAACGTCGTCATCGACCTCTCCGTCACCAGCAAGAAACGCGTCTTCGAACAAGCCGGGCTGATGTTCGAGAATCAGAACGGCATCGCCCGCAGCACCGTCACGGACAACCTGTTCGCGCGCGAGCGCCTCGGCTCGACCGGGCTCGGCGAAGGCGTCGCGATTCCGCACGGGCGCATCAAGGGTCTCAAGCACCCGCTCGCCGCGTTCGTCCGGCTCGCCGACGCGATCCCGTTCGAAGCCCCCGACGGCCAGCCCGTCGGTCTCCTGATTTTCCTGCTCGTCCCCGAGCAAGCCACCCAGCAGCACCTCGAGATCCTGTCGGAAATCGCGCAACTGCTGTCCGATCGCGACGCGCGCGAGCGTCTGCACAACGAAACGGATATCGCCGAGTTGCATCGCCTGCTCACTCAGTGGCAACCTTGAGTTGATCCGGGCGGAATTTTTCCGGTACGAGGCGGCACGCGCCGCCTTCCAGGGCCGCCCGGCATGGCGACGTCCGTCGCCGCGCGCCTGAACACCGGCCCATTGGAGTGACGAGAGTCATGGATACGTCCAGCATCAACGCCCAGAGCATCTTCGACGACAACGCGGCCACGCTGAAGCTGAGCTGGCTGACGGGGCATGAAGGCTGGGAGCGCGGTTTTTCGGCCGACACCGTCGGCAACGCAACGTCGAGCGCCGACCTCGTCGGCCACCTGAACCTGATCCACCCGAACCGGATCCAGGTGCTCGGCGAAGCCGAAATCGACTACTACCAGCGGCAAACCGACGAAGACCGTTCGCGCCACATGGCCGAGCTGATCGCCCTCGAGCCACCGTTCCTCGTCGTCGCGGGCGGCGCCGCGGCACCGCCCGAACTCGTGCTGCGCTGCACGCGCTCGTCCACGCCGCTGTTCACGACGCCGATGTCGGCCGCTGCGGTGATCGACAGCCTGCGGCTCTACATGTCGCGGATCCTCGCGCCGCGCGCGACGCTGCACGGCGTGTTCATCGACATCCTCGGGATGGGCGTGCTGCTGACCGGCGATTCGGGCCTCGGCAAGAGCGAACTTGGCCTCGAGCTCATCAGCCGCGGCCACGGCCTCGTCGCCGACGACGCGGTCGATTTCGTCCGACTTGGCCCCGATTTCGTCGAAGGCCGCTGCCCGCCGCTGCTGCAGAACCTGCTCGAAGTGCGCGGCCTCGGCCTGCTCGACATCAAGACGATCTTCGGTGAAACAGCGGTGCGCCGGAAAATGAAGCTGAAACTGATCGTCCAGCTCGTGCGCCGCCCGGATGGCGAATTCCAGCGGCTGCCGCTCGAAAGCCAGACGGTCGACGTGCTCGGCCTGCCGATCAGCAAGGTCACGATCCAGGTGGCGGCCGGCCGCAACCTCGCGGTGCTCGTCGAGGCGGCCGTGCGGAACACGATCCTGCAGTTGCGCGGAATCGACACGTTGCGCGATTTCATGGATCGGCAACGACTCGCGATGCAAGATCCCGATAGTCAGTTCCCCGGCAAGCTCGTGTAACGCTCCCGCGCGCCGGCCTCGCAGCGCCGACGCGTCGAGCCGGTGCTATGATGAAACGTCAGGATTCTCTGCTTCCCATGCGCATCGTCCTCATCACCGGCATCTCCGGCTCAGGCAAGTCCGTCGCGCTGAACGCGCTCGAAGACGCAGGCTACTACTGCGTCGACAACCTGCCGCCGCACGTGCTGCCCGAACTCGCCCGCTACCTGGCCGACGGCGGCCAGCACCGGCTCGCGGTCGCGATCGACGCGCGTTCGAGCGCATCGCTGGACGAAATGCCCGGCCTGATCCGCGCGCTGTCGCTCGAGCACGATGTCCGCGTGCTGTTCCTCAACGCGAGCACGCAGGCGTTGATCCAGCGCTTCTCCGAAACGCGCCGGCGCCACCCGCTGTCCGGCTCGCCGTCGCACGACGCGAACGTCGGGCTGCTGTCCTCGCTCGAGGAAGCGATCGAGCGCGAACGCGAACTGGTCGCACCGCTCGCCGAATTCGGTCACCAGATCGATACCAGCACGCTGCGCGCGAACGTGCTGCGCACGTGGGTCAAGCGCTTCATCGAACAGAAGAACAACGACCTGATGGTGATGTTCGAGTCGTTCGGCTTCAAGCGCGGCGTGCCGCTCGATGCCGACCTGATGTTCGACGTGCGCGCGCTGCCGAACCCGTACTATGACCATGAGCTGCGCCCGCTCACCGGGCTGGACCAGCCGGTCATCGCCTTTCTCGACGCACTGCCGATCGTCCACCAGATGATCGACGACATCCATGCGTTCCTGACGAAATGGCTTCCGCACTTTCGTGAAGACAACCGCAGCTACCTGACCGTCGCCATCGGCTGCACGGGCGGTCAGCATCGCTCGGTGTTCATCGCGGAAACGCTCGCCGCGCGCCTCGCGCACGATGCGAACGTGATCGTGCGGCATCGTGACGCGCCCGTGGATGTCGACGCGTCGTCGCGGCTCGTCGCCGAGGTCGAACGACCTTAGCGACACCGCCTTCTTGCCGGTGCGCCATGTCCACGCTATCGACCACCCTGATCGACCTGCCGCTGTTTCCGCTGCACACGGTGCTGTTCCCCGGTGGCTGGCTGCCGCTCAAGGTGTTCGAGGCGCGCTATCTCGACATGTCCCGCGCATGCCTGCGCGACGACGCACCGTTCGGCGTGTGCCTGCTGAAGAGCGGGCCCGAAGTCGCGCAGGACGGCGCCGTGTCGGTGCCCGAGACGATCGGCTGCATGGCGCGCATCACCGAGTGCGATACCGGCGAGTTCGGGATGCTGTACCTGCAGGCGATCGGCACGCAGCGATTCGAGCTGCTGTCGTATCGCGTCGAAGGCAACGGGCTGCTGGTCGGGATCGCGGAGCCGTTGCCCGACGACATTCCGCTCGAAGGCGAACAAGCGCTTGCGCAATTCGGTTCGTGTGCCGAAGTGCTGGAGCGCATCATCGAAGCACTGAAGAAATCCGAACCGGACAAGATGCCGTTCGGCGAACCGTTCCGCCTCGACGACCCGAGCTGGGTATCGAACCGCCTCGCTGAACTGCTGCCGCTCGACCTGCGTGCGCGGCAGAAGTTGATGGAATTTCCGGACGTCGGCGCGCGGATCGATGCCGTGCACCACGTGCTCGACCGGCACGGATGGCTGTAAGCCGCGGTCGGCCAAGCGCGCCGCAGCGGCGGTGTCGAGCGGATCATCCTGGCGGGCAAAACACGCGCGTCGGCCCGGCGCTTCGGTGAGCGCGACCGCGTCGCGCCCTTCCCCGTTCTTTACAGCAGCGGCCCGCTCAACGCATCGAGCAGCTTGCGCACGGGCGCCGGCACGCCGTACGCATCGAGCCCCGCCAACGGCACCCACGCCGTCTCGGCATCCTGCGCTTGCGTGAACGGCTGCTCGCCGTCGGCCACATCGCTCAGCCGCGGCTCGATCTCGAGCCGGAAATGCGTGAACGTGTGCGTGAACGGCGCGAGCGGCACCGGGCCGCCACCGCCGAAGCCGCGTGCGAGCTCCGCGAGTGCCGCATCGCCGTCTGCCTGCGGCAGGCACCACAGGCCGCCCCAGATGCCGGCCGGCGGACGCCGCTCGAGCAGCACGGCGTCGCCGTCGCGCAGCACGAGCATCCAGGTCTTGCGCGTCGGCACGGCCTTCTTCGGCCGCGCGGCCGGCAGTTCGCGCTGCCGGCCCGTCGATTGCGCGACGCAGTCGCCCGCGAACGGGCAGCGCGCGCAATCCGGCTTGCCGCGCACGCACAGCGTCGCGCCGAGATCCATCAGCCCTTGCGTATAGGCACTCACGTCGGCCGCGTTCGCGGCATCCGGCAGCAGCGATTCCGCAAGCGCCCACATGTCGTTCTCGACGCGCTTTTCGCCCGGAAAGCCTTCGACGCCGAACACCCGCGCCAGCACGCGCTTCACGTTGCCGTCGAGGATCGTCGCGCGCGCACCGTACGCGAACGAAGCAATCGCCGCGGCCGTCGAACGGCCGATGCCCGGCAGTTCGGCGAGCGCTTCCGGCGTCGACGGGAATACGCCGCCATGCTCGGCGACGACGACCTGCGCGCAGCGATGCAGGTTGCGCGCGCGCGAGTAGTAGCCGAGCCCGGCCCATAGCGCCATCACGTCGTCGGACGGCGCGGCCGCGAGCGCGGCGACGTCGGGAAAGCGCTCGAGAAAGCGCGCGTAATACGGGACGACGGTCGAGACCTGCGTCTGCTGCAACATGATTTCCGACAGCCAGATCCAGTAGGGATCGCGGGTGTTCTGCCACGGCAGGTCGTGGCGGCCGTGCACGCGCTGCCAGGCGATCAGGCGCGTGGCGAACGTGCGATGCAGCGGCGTGACGGGGAACGGAGCGGGAGCAATGCGGGGCGGCTTCAAGTGTTCGAATCTTTGGAAAGTGGTTGCAACGCGCGACTCAACGCTGACAGGTCGGGCAGAAATAGGTCGAGCGCTGCCCCTGCACGATCTGGCGGATCGGCGTGCCGCATGCGCGGCAAGGCAGCCCTGCACGATCGTAGACGAAGCAGTCGAGCTGGAAATAGCCGCTTTCGCCGTTGCTGCCGACGAAATCGCGCAGCGTGCTGCCGCCGCGCTCGATCGCGTCGGCGAGAGTCGCGCGCACCGCGTCGGCCAGCCGCTCGTAGCGCGGCAGCGACACCTTGCCGGCGGCGGTCGTCGGCCGGATGCCCGCGCGAAACAGGCTCTCCGACGCATAGATGTTGCCGACGCCGACGACCATGTCGCCCGCGAGCAGCGCCTGCTTGACCGACACCGTGCGGCCGCGCGTGCGCGCGTGCAGCAGCGCGCCGGTGAACGCCGGCGAGAACGGCTCGACGCCGAGGCTGGCGAGCAGCGGATGCGCATGCACGTCGCCCGCTTCGCGCGGGTGCCACAGCACCGCGCCGAAACGGCGCGGATCGCGGAACCGCAGCACGAATTCGTCGAAGATCCAGTCGATGTGATCGTGTTTTGCAGCGACCGGCACGCCGGCCGCGGGCAGCACGCGCAATGTGCCCGTCATCCCGAGATGAACGATGAACCAGCCCGCGTCGACCTCGAACAGCAGATACTTGCCGCGACGCTCGACGGCGAGCACCTCGCGCGCGCGCAATTGCTCGGCGAGCCCCGCCGGCACGGGCCAGCGCAGCATCGCGGTACGGACGTCGACACGCTCGACGCGGCGGCCCGCGACAAAGGGCTCGATGCCCCGGCGCGTGACTTCGACTTCTGGCAACTCTGGCATGTTTTGCGGGTCTGAGACTGGATTCACGATCGTGCGTGTATTGTAGCGAGCGCGTTACAATCGGTTGAAACATCGAACGGATTTCCATGACCTTGCCCTCGAAGCTGCTTCTGAAGCGCCCCGCCGCCGTGCGCGGCGCGCGCGCCTTCCCGGTCCGCCGTGCGCTCGGCGCCGCGCTGTTCGCCGCGTGGACCCTCACCGCCTTCCCGGCTCACGCGCAGAATCCGGCATCGGACGACGCGGAGCCGCAGGGCGCGTTCGAGCACGTGTTGCCGGACGAGAAAAAGGATCTCCCGGGCGTCCCGCTGACGAGCCAGATCGTCTACCAGGTGCTGGCCGCCGAGGTCGCGCTCCAGCGCAACCAGCCTGCGCCGGCCTACCAGACCTACCTCGCGCTCGCCCGCGACACGCGCGACCCGCGCATGGCGCAGCGTGCGACCGAAATCGCGCTCGGCGCGCAAAGCCCGGCCGACGCGCTGTCCGCGGCCGATCTGTGGCGCCAGTACGCCCCCGGTTCGAACCGCGCATCGCAAGTCGACGCCGCGCTGCTCGTGCTCGCCGGCAAGCCGGCCGACGCACAGCCGCTGCTCGCGCGCGAACTGGCCCGCGCGACCGGCGAAACGCGCGGCCCCGCGATCCTCGCGCTGCAGGCACTGCTGGTGCGCGGCTCCGACCGCGTCGGCGGCCTCGCGGTGTTGAAGGACATGCTGAAGAACGACATGAACCGCCCCGAGGCGCAGCTCGCGATCGCGCGGCAGCAACTCGCGGTCGACGACAAGGAAGGCGCGGCGCAGTCGCTGAAGCAGGCGCTGCAGATCCGCCCCGACTATCTGCCGGCGGCGCTGATGCTGTCGCAGATGGGGCCGGCCGAGCGCAAGGCCGGCATCGCGTCGTTCGAGAAATATGTTCAGCAGAATCCGAAGTCGCGCGATGCGCGACTTGCGCTGTCGCAGCTCTATCTCGCCGACGACCGTCTCGACGACGCGCAGAAGCAGTTCGAGACGATGCGCAAGCTCGACTCGAAGGACCCGACGCCGCTGATGGCGCTCGCGCTGATCAAGATCCAGCAGAAGAAACTCGACGACGCGACCGCGTACCTGAAGCAGTACGTGCAGCTCGGCGACAAGCAGCCGAACCTCGACGTCGGTCAGGGCTACATCTACCTCGCGCAGATCTCGATCGAGCAGGGCAACGACGCGCAGGCGTCGCAATGGCTCGACAAGGTCGACCAGACGAGCCAGCACTACCTGCCCGCGCAGATCACGCGCGCGCAACTGCTGCAGAAACAGGGCAAGACCGACGAGGCGCGCAAGGTGCTCGACGACCTGCCGATCAGCGATCCGCGCGATGCGGCCGTGGTCGCACGCACCGATGCGTCGATCCTGTTCACCGCGAAGCGCTATCCGGAAGCCGAGGCGCGACTCGCGCAGGCCGTCCAGGATTTCCCGGACGATCCCGACCTGCGCTACGACTACGCCATGGCGGCCGAGAAGACCGGCCACTACGCGGCGATGGAAAAGCAGCTGCGCGAGCTGATCCGCACGCAGCCCGACAACCCGCAGGCGTACAACGCGCTCGGCTATTCGCTGGCCGATCGTAACCAGCGCCTGCCCGAGGCGAGCAAGCTTATCGACAAAGCGCTGTCGCTCGCGCCGAACGACGCGTACATCATGGACAGCCTCGGCTGGGTGAAGTACCGGATGGGCGACACGGCCGGCGCGACGAAGGTGCTGCGGCGCGCGTACGAGTTGCAACCCAACGCCGAGATCGGCGCGCACCTCGGCGAAGTGCTGTGGAAGAGCGGCGCGCAGGAAGACGCGCGCGTCGCGTGGCGTGCCGCGCAGAAGCTCGAACCCGACAACGACACGCTCGTGCAGACGCTCAAGCGCCTGCAGATCAACGGCCTTTGATGCGGATGTTCCCGATGTTTTCCTCGTCTTCCCGCGCGCTGCGCACGCTGGCCGCGGCCGGCGGCGTGCTCGCGCTCGTCGGCTGCGCGAGCACGCCGCCGTCGGCGAATGCGCCGTCGGGCACCGTGCTGCAGACGGCCGCGACACACGCGTATCACGGCCGCTTCGCGGTGCAGTACAGCGACCGCCTCGGCCGACCGCAGAACGTATACGGCAACTTCGACTGGCAGGAAAACGGCGACGACGTGTCGCTCGAACTGCGCAGCCCGCTCGGCCAGACGCTCGCGGTCGTGAAATCGACGCCGCAGGCCGCGTCGCTCGAACTGCCGAACCGCCAACCGCAATACGCGACCGACGTCGGCGAACTGATGCAGAACGCGCTCGGCTTCTCGCTGCCGCTGGCCGGTCTGCGCTATTGGCTGCTGCCGACGCCCGCGCCCGCAACGCCCGCGCAGACGGTGCGCGACCCGGCGGACACGACGCACGTCAAGCAGATTCGCCAGGACGGCTGGACGATCGACTATCTCGCCTACGCGGACGCCCCGGCCACGGGCGTCAAACGCGTCAACCTCGTGCGCGCGACGCCGCCGCTCGACATCAAGCTCGTGCTCGACCAGTAAGCACGTGAACCTAGCCCCGACATACGCATGACCGATTCGACCCGCTCGCTGCGCAACTGCCTTGCGCCCGCGAAACTCAACCTGTTCCTGCACATCACCGGCCGTCGACCGAACGGCTATCACGATCTGCAGAGCGTGTTCCAGCTGCTGAACTGGGGCGATACGCTGCACTTCACGCTGCGCGACGACGGTCGCGTCGCACGCGTCACCGACGTGCCGGGCGTGCCCGAGGAGAGCGATCTCGTCGTGCGCGCAGCCAACCTGCTGAAAGCGCACACGGGCACCACGGCCGGCGTCGACATCGAGATCGACAAGCGCCTGCCGATGGGCGCGGGCCTTGGCGGCGGCAGCTCCGACGCGGCGACGACGCTGCTCGCGCTGAACCGCCTGTGGCAGCTCGATCTGCCGCGTGCGGAACTGCAGTCGCTCGCGGTGAAACTCGGCGCGGACGTCCCGTTTTTTGTTTTTGGAAAAAATGCGTTCGCAGAGGGTATCGGAGAAGAATTAGCTGAGGTAGAATTGCCGACTCGCTGGTTCTTGGTTGTGACGCCACGCGTTCATGTCCCAACCGCTGAAATTTTTTCAGACGAGTTGTTGACAAGAGATACGAAGCGCGTCACAATTACGGACTTTCTTGCACAGCAAAACAGCGATGCGGGATGGCCAGACAGTTTCGGCCGGAACGACATGCAGCAAGTTGTGACAAGTAAGTACGCGGAAGTTGCGCAGGTGGTCAAATGGTTGTATGATGTGACCCCCGCGAGGATGACCGGCTCCGGAGCAAGCGTGTTTGCAGCGTTTCATAGCAGGCACGAGGCAGAAGCGGCGAAAGCCAAGCTGCCCACCGGTTGGAACGGTGCAGTTGCCGAGAGTCTGAACGAGCATCCGCTCTTCGCTTTCGCGTCATGAGGTTTTGCTTTATCGGATGGCCTACAAGTCCGGTAAAGTTATCAGTTGAGTGTAGGGGAGTCGCCAAGTTGGTCAAGGCACCGGATTTTGATTCCGGCATGCGAGGGTTCGAGTCCTTCCTCCCCTGCCAAAAATTTTCCCGCATTTCCCGCCTAAGCCTGAAGCAGGTGCACGATGAGCAGCCACAGCCATGATGGCTTGATGGTCTTTACTGGCAACGCGAATCCCGCGCTCGCCCAGGAAGTCGTCAATATCCTTGGAATCCCCCTCGGCAAAGCAATGGTCAGCCGTTTCTCCGACGGCGAGATCCAGGTCGAGATCCAGGAAAACGTGCGCGGCAAGGACGTCTTCGTCCTGCAATCCACGTGCGCGCCGACGAACGACAACCTGATGGAACTGATGATCATGGTCGACGCGCTCAAGCGTGCGTCCGCCGGCCGGATCACCGCCGCCATCCCCTACTTCGGCTATGCCCGCCAGGACCGTCGCCCGCGCTCGGCGCGCGTCGCGATCTCGGCGAAGGTCATCGCGAACATGCTGGAAATCGCCGGCGTCGAGCGGATCATCACGATGGATCTGCACGCCGACCAGATTCAAGGCTTCTTCGACATCCCGGTCGACAACATCTACGCAACGCCGATCCTGCTGGGCGACCTGCGCAAGCAGAACTACTCGGATCTGCTCGTCGTGTCGCCGGACGTCGGCGGCGTGGTCCGTGCCCGGGCACTCGCGAAGCAGCTCAACTGCGATCTCGCAATCATCGACAAGCGTCGTCCGAAGGCGAACGTCGCCGAAGTGATGAACATCATCGGTGAAGTCGAAGGCCGCACCTGCGTGATCATGGACGACATGGTCGATACGGCCGGCACGCTCTGCAAGGCAGCGCAAGTGCTGAAGGATCGCGGTGCGAAGCAGGTGTTCGCGTACGCGACGCACCCGGTTCTGTCGGGTGGCGCCGCCGAGCGTATCGCCGCATCGGCACTCGACGAGCTGGTCGTCACCGATACGATCCCGCTGTCGGCCGAATCGCTCGGCTGCTCGAAGATCCGCTCGCTGACGAGCGCGAGCCTGCTGGCCGAAACGTTCTCGCGGATTCGCCGCGGCGACTCGGTGATGTCGCTGTTCGCGGAATCCTGATCGCGGAACGACACGACAAAGTATGCGCGGAAAGCGAAGCGGCAACGCTTCGCTTTTTGCACAATCGGACGGGATAGACGAAACCCCGTCCGTTTCATCGGGGGCCGCCATTTCGCCGGCCCCGTTTTACTGCCTGGTCGCGGGCAGCTAATGGAGAATCACATGAAAGTCGTCGCTTTCGAGCGCCAAGAGCAAGGTACGGGTGCGAGCCGCCGCCTGCGCAACGCCGGTAAGACCACGGGTATCGTCTACGGTGGCGAAGCTGCCCCGCAAAAGATCGAACTCGATCACAACGCGCTGTGGCACGCGTTGAAGAAGGAAGCCTTCCACTCGTCGATCCTCGACCTCGAAGTGGCTGGCCAGTCGCAACAGGTTCTGCTGCGCGACGTGCAATACCACCCGTTCAAGCAACTCGTGCTGCACGTGGACTTCCAGCGCGTCGACGCGAAGAAGAAGCTGCACACGAAGGTGCCGCTGCACTTCCTGAACGCTGAAGTCAGCCCGGCAGTGAAGCTGTCGAGCGCAATCGTCTCGCACGTCGCGACGGAAATCGAAGTCGAGTGCCTGCCGTCGGCTCTGCCGGAATTCCTCGAAGTCGATCTGTCGAAGATCGAAGCAGGTCAGTCGCTGCACGCGAAGGACATCGCACTGCCGAAGGGCGTGACGCTGGTCGCGCACGTCGACGCGGAAAACCCGGTTGTCGCATCGGCGACGGTCCCGGCTGGCGCCGTGTCGGACGCAGCAGGCGAAGGCGAAACGCCGGCTGCCTAAGCGGCCGCCTACGCGCCCGTTCGATCCGTTTCAAGAAACGGTCGACGCAACCCGCCGCGGCTTGCCCGGCGGGTTTTTCTTTTTCTGCGCCCAGGCGGGCGCTGCCGCCTACGAAACGTCATGATCAAACTGATCGTCGGCCTCGGCAATCCCGGGGCGGAATATACTGCGACGCGCCACAACGCCGGCTTCTGGCTGATCGACCAGCTCGCCCGCGAAGCCGGCGCGACGCTGCGCGACGAGCGCCGCTTCCACGGCTTCTACGCGAAAGCGCGCCTGCACGGCGAAGAAGTCCACCTGCTCCAGCCGCAAACCTACATGAACCGCTCCGGCCAGTCGGTCGTCGCGCTCGCGAGTTTCTTCAAGATCCTGCCCGACCAGATCCTCGTCGCACACGACGAACTCGATCTGCCGCCCGGCACGGTGAAGCTGAAGCTCGGCGGCGGCAGCGGCGGTCACAACGGCCTGAAGGACATCACCGCGCATCTGTCATCGCAGCAGTACTGGCGCCTGCGCATCGGCATCGGCCATCCGCGCGACCTGATCCCGGAAGGCGCGCGCGCCGGCGCAAAGCCCGACGTCGCGAACTTCGTGCTGAAGCCGCCGCGCCGCGAGGAGCAGGACGTGATCGACGCATCGATCGAGCGCGCGCTCGCCGTGATGCCGATGGTCGTCAAGGGCGAACTCGACCGCGCGACGATGCAACTGCATCGCAACTGACGTCCACCGCACCGGCATGGTGCAACGGCCGTCCGGCTGCGCCGGGCGGTATCTCCGTCGTGCGCAATCGCGCACCGCAGCGTCCACATGCGGTAATCTGGTCGTTTTTGCCCGTCAGGAGCCAAGCGGTGAGCCGTTACTGGAGCGACGTCGTTCAGCAACTCGTGCCTTACGTGCCGGGCGAACAGCCCGCGCTCGCACACCCCGTCAAGCTGAACACCAACGAGAATCCCTATCCGCCTTCGCCGCGCGTCGTCGCGGCGATCGCACGCGAACTCGGCGACACCGGCGACACGCTGCGCCGCTATCCCGACCCGCTCGCGCGCGCACTGCGCGAGACGGTCGCGGCCCATCATCGCATCAAGCCCGAGCAGGTCTTCGCCGGCAACGGCTCCGACGAAGTGCTCGCGCATGCGTTCCAGGCACTGCTCAAGCATGACCGGCCGCTGCGCTTTCCCGACATCTCGTACAGCTTCTACCCGACCTACGCGCGCCTGTACGGTGTAGAGACCACGGTCGTGCCGCTCGCGGACGATTTTTCGATCCGTGTCGAAGACTATCTCGACGATGCGGGCGGTGTGCTGTTTCCGAACCCGAACGCGCCGACCGGGCGCGCGCTGCCGCTCGCGGACATCGAACGGATCGCGGCCGCGAACCCGTCGTCGGTCGTGCTGATCGACGAGGCGTACGTCGATTTCGGCGCGCAATCCGCGATCACGCTGATCGACCGCCATCCGAACCTGCTCGTCGTGCACACGACGTCGAAGGCGCGCTCGCTCGCGGGCATGCGCGTCGGCTTCGCGTTCGGCGATGCCGCGTTGATCGACGCACTGAATCGTGTGAAGGACAGCTTCAATTCCTATCCGCTCGACCGGCTCGCGCAGGTCGCCGCGCAGGCGGCATACGAAGACACCGACTACTTCGGTGCGACCTGCCGACGCGTGATCGACAGCCGCGCGCGGCTCACACACGCGCTGGCGGCACTCGGTTTCGACGTCGTGCCGTCGGCCGCGAATTTCGTGTTCGCGCGCCATCCTGCGCACGATGCGGGCACGATCGCGGCAAAGCTGAAGGATCGGGAAATTTTCGTACGGCACTTCCGGGCGCCACGCATCGACCAGCATTTGCGCATCACCGTCGGCACCGACGCCGAGTGCGACACGCTCGTCGCGGCATTGCGCGACCTGATCGGCTGAAGCGAAGGGAGAAGTGGAACCGGCGCCAGGCGGCGCCGGCCAAGCAATTCGCGACGCGCGCGCGTCACTGCGCGTTGTCGCTCTTCGCGGCAGTCAACGCGTGATACTTCGCCATCAACTGCGCATGCGATTCGTCGTGCTGCGGATCGCGCGGAATGCACTCGACCGGACACACCTGCTGGCACTGCGGTTCGTCGAAATGGCCGACGCATTCGGTGCACTTGTTGGGGTCGATCACGTAGATATCCGGGCCCATCGAAATCGCGCCGTTCGGGCACTCTGGCTCGCACACGTCGCAATTGATGCACTCGTCGGTAATCATCAAAGACATACTGATCTCACTTCTTCAGGCCGGCGGCCGGCTTCGCGATGAAACCGGCCGGCGCCGCGTCACGCGGCCGGGCCTCCCATCGCGGCAACTTTCTCGGTCAGCCACTTCTCCACGGACGGAAACACGAACTTGCTGACATCGCCGCCCAACTGCGCGATTTCGCGCACGATCGTCCCCGAGATGAACTGATACTGATCGGACGGCGTCATGAACATCGTCTCGACGTCGGGCAGCAGATAGCGGTTCATCCCCGCCATCTGGAACTCATATTCGAAATCGGACACGGCACGCAGGCCGCGCACGATCACGCGCGCGTTGTTGGTGCGAACGAAGTCCTTCAACAGGCCCTTGAACCCCATCACCTTCACGTTCGGATAATGGCCGAGCACCTCGTTCGCAATCTTCAGACGTTCTTCCAGCGAGAAAAACGGCTTCTTCGCGCGGCTGTCGGCAACACCGACCACCAGCGTATCAAAAATGCTCGACGCACGCCGCACGAGGTCTTCGTGCCCGCGCGTCAGCGGATCGAACGTACCGGGATACACGGCGACTACCATGTCGCTCCTCCTGTCATCACGCAAACGGGGTGGCAGCCGTGCGACGCGCACGCCACTGCCGAGATGGGCATGCGTCGCCTTTGCGGTGCGCCGCCTCGTATGGAACGCGCATTATTCATCATTTTCGCGCCGCAGCAAATGATAGTGAACCGCACCCGCCTTGCCGTGCTTCACCACCTGCCAACCGGCCAGCGCTTCGTGCGCGGCCGGGTCGAGCTCCGCGCCCGTCTCGACGTACAGCGCGCCATCCGGCGCGACGAGCGGCGCCGTCAGCGCAATCGCGCGATCGAGCACGGCCGGCTCACCGAATGGCGGATCGAGGAACACGACGTCGAACGCGCCCGGGGTCAGCCCGGCCGCGAGCCGCAGCGCGTCGGCTTCCGCGACCTCGACCGAGCGTGCACCGAGCTTGTCCTTGATCGCGCGCAGCTGCTGCGCCGCGCGCGGGTGGCGCTCGACCATCACGACGCTCGTCGCGCCGCGCGACGCAGCCTCGAATCCGAGCGCGCCGGTGCCCGCGAACAGGTCGAGGCAGCGCCGGCCTTCGAGATCCTGGCCGAGCCAGTTGAACAGCGTCTCGCGCACGCGATCGGGCGTCGGCCGCAGGCCGTCGAGATCGAGCACGGCGAGCGGCGTGCGCTTCCAGTCACCGCCGATGATGCGGATCGTGTGCGGCTTGCCGCGGCCAGGGGGGGCCGTCGGGCGGCCGGAAGAGGAACGGGACATACGGAATATCGACGACGGGGGGACCGGGTGCGCGGGAGGGCGCACCGCCAAACAGGCGCACGTTACCACAGCGGCGGCACCGGCTGACGCGAGTGCGCCGCCGCACTGATAAAATGCAGGGTTTCGGCCGCCGTGCGCACGCATGACGGCCCCTCCGGCGCTCCGCCCTGGCGGCGCCCCGCCCTCTTCCCGACGTCAGACCATGTTCAGCTTCTTCAAACGGTTCAAGAAAACGCAGGAGCCCGACTCCGCGGAATCGCAATCGATCGATGCGCCGCAACCGGACGAACCGTCCGACTCGCCCGCCGCCGACGCGCGCCAGGCGATCGAAGCGCCGCCAGCGCCCGCGCAACCGCAGCCGGCCGCGCCGGCTGTCGTGATGACGGTCACGCCGACCAACGACGGCAGCGACGAAGTCGTCGAAGCGGTCGAGATCGTGCCGCCGCCGACGCAGGACGCCTCCGCGAAGAAATCGTGGCTCGCGCGCCTGAAGTCGGGCCTCGCGAAGACGGGCTCGAGCATTACCGGCGTGTTCGTCAACACGAAGATCGACGAGGACCTGTACGAGGAGCTCGAAGCCGCGCTGCTGATGGCCGACGCCGGCGTCGATGCGACCGAGTACCTGCTCGGCGCGCTGCGCGAGAAGGTGCGTGCGGGCCGGCTGACCGATCCGCAGCAGGTGAAGGGCGCGCTGCACGACCTGCTCGTCGAACTGCTGAAGCCGCTCGAGAAATCGCTGATGCTCGGCCGCGCGCAGCCGCTCGTGATGATGATCACGGGCGTGAACGGCGCAGGCAAGACCACCAGCATCGGCAAGCTCGCGAAGCACCTGCAGAGCTTCGACCAGTCGGTGCTGCTGGCCGCGGGCGACACGTTCCGCGCTGCCGCGCGCGAACAACTGGCGGTCTGGGGCGAGCGCAACAACGTGACGGTCGTCCAGCAGGAAAGCGGCGACCCGGCCGCGGTGATCTTCGACGCGGTCAGCGCCGCGCGCGCGCGCAGGATCGACGTGATGATGGCCGACACGGCCGGCCGCCTGCCGACGCAGCTGCACCTGATGGAAGAGCTGAAGAAGGTGAAGCGAGTGATCTCGAAGGCGCATGATGGCGCGCCGCACGAGGTGCTGCTCGTGATCGACGCGAACACGGGCCAGAACGCGCTCACGCAGGTGAAGGCATTCGACGATGCGCTCGGCCTCACGGGCCTGATCGTCACGAAACTCGACGGCACCGCGAAGGGCGGCATTCTCGCCGCAATCGCACGGCAGCGCCCGGTGCCCGTCTACTTCATCGGCGTCGGCGAGAAGGTCGAGGATCTGCAGCCGTTCAGCGCGGTGGAATTCGCGGACGCGCTGCTCGGCTGAACGTCGCCGGCCCGCACCGCACGGGGCGCCTTCGGGCGCCCTTTTTTGATGCGCGTCCGGAAGCCGTCAGCCGGTGGCTGACAGCCGCGCGACGTCATTCGGCGTCGGGCTGCACGCCGGGCTCGGCGGCCTTGAACGCGTCGAGCGTCGACGCATGATCGGCGATCCGCTGGATCGTCGGAAAGCGCGTCGTGTCGATCGAGAAACGGTTCGCGTTGAACACCTGCGGCACGATGCAGATATCGGCGAGCGTCGGCGTGTCGCCGAAGCACAGCTTGCCGGTGCGCGGATCGTTCGCGAGGCGCGTCTCGAGCGATGCGAAACCCGCCTCGATCCAGTGCCGGTACCAGTCGTTCTTCGCTTCCTCCGACACCTTCAGCGTGTGCTTCAGGTACTTGAGCACGCGCAGGTTGTTCAGCGGATGGATCTCGCACGCGACCTGCAGCGCGATCGCCCGCACAGACGCGCGGTCGACCGGCTGCGTCGGCAACAGCGCCGGTTCGGGATGCGTTTCCTCGAGATATTCGATGATCGCGAGCGACTGCTGCAGCGTGGCATCGCCGTCGATCAGCGTCGGCACGACCGCATCCGGATTCACCGCGCGGTAGGCGTCCTTCAATTGCTCGCCGCCGTCGCGCAGCATGTGCACGGGAACCGTGTCGTACGGCAGCTGCTTCAGGTTCAGGGCGATCCGCACGCGGTACGACGCGGAACTGCGGAAATAGCTGTAGAGCTTCATGGGATGTCTCTCTGGAATTCGTATTCGGCCGGCGACGGCGTCCGCGGCGCACGCGGCACCGCCGGGAACCCGAGTTTAGCGCGCCGCGCCGCGTCGGCGCGCGCAGCCGTGCCCGTGCGATACTCGGGGCATTCCTTACCGCTCACCGCGCGGCCCGATGCCGGCCGCCCGCCCCACGCCCCGATGACCGCTTCCCTCGACCCCGCAGCCTCGCCGTTCCCTTGCGCCCGCTTCATCAAGGAAATCGGCCGCGGCCCGCACGGCGCACGCGCGCTGTCCGCCGAAGACACGTTCGAGCTTTATCGCGCGATGCTGGACGCGCGCGTGTCGGACCTCGAACTCGGCGCGATCCTGATCGCCTATCGTCTGAAGGGTGAAAGCGCCGACGAACTGGCCGCGATGCTCGCCGCCGCGCAGGCGTCGTTCGAACCCGTGCACGTGCAGGATGCCGCGTTCCGCCCGGTGTCGATCCCGAGCTACAACGGCGCGCGCAAGCAGCCGAACCTGGTGCCGCTGCTCGCACTGCTGCTCGCGCGAGAAGGCGTGCCGGTGCTCGTGCACGGTGTCGAGCGCGATCCGGGCCGCGTGACGAGCGCGGAGATCTTCTCGGCGCTGTCGATCCCGCCATCGACGTCGCACGACGCGATCGAGGACATGCTCGCGGAACGCCGCGTCGCGTTCGCGCCCATCGCCGCGCTGGCGCCGCGCATCGCGCGTCTGCTGTCGCTGCGCGGCGTGCTCGGCGTGCGCAACTCGACGCACACGCTCGTGAAGATCCTGCAGCCGTTCGCGCCGGCCGGGTTGCGGCTCGTCAACTACACGCATCCGCCGTACCGCGACAGCCTCGCGCAACTGTTCCGCGATCACCCGGACGCCGCACTCGGCGGCGCGCTGCTCGCGCGCGGCACGGAAGGCGAAGCGGTGGCCGACACGCGGCGCCAGGTGCAGGTCGACTGGCTGCACGACGGCGTATGCGACACGCTGATCGAGCCCGAGCGCTCGTCGAGCGACGCGCCGCCCGTCGCGCTGCCCGAATCGCGCGACGCGGCAACCACGGCCGCGTGGACGGACGCCGTGTTGCGCGGCGAAATTCCGGTACCCGACGCGCTTGCGCGGCAGGTCGAGACGATCGTACGAATCGCCCGGCTCGCACCGTGACCTGCATCCCGGGCCGGCACGCCGCCGCACCGGCCTTTCAACCGACCATTTGACACGCGCACGCATCCTGGCATAGAGTTGTCGCCATGCGTTCCTTTCCGAACACCCTCCGAATTACCTCCGGCCGCCTAGCGCGGTCGCTATCGCTACGACTAGCCTAAGGCTGTCTTAGCGCCGTGTGCTGTCCGCACGGTCCCTCCCTGCAGTTCCTCGCAGCACCCTTCTCGCAGTTTTTACAACCCGAAGTCGTCAGCATTCGTCCGTCTATCCGTCGGCCGATTCGCGAAGATCATCCGCATCCGCAGCGCGTTTGTCGCGCCACGGTGCGAGGCAGCGCCACCCGTCGCCCATGCCGCCCGTCTTCGCTCGCGACTTGAGACCCGAGGTCCAGAAGATGAAGCGCAACCCGCAAGACAAGTACCGTCCGTTCGAGCCCGTCCGCATCAATGGCCGCCGCTGGCCGACCCGCACCATCAAGCGTGCGCCGGTCTGGATGAGCACCGACCTGCGCGACGGCAACCAGTCGCTGATCGAGCCGATGAGCATCGAACAGAAGCTGGAATTCTTCGACATGCTGGTCGCGATCGGTTTCAAGGAAATCGAAGTCGGTTTTCCGTCGGCGTCGCAAACCGACTTCGATTTCGTCCGCAAGCTGATCGACGACAAGCGCATTCCCGACGACGTGACGATCGAAGTGCTCGTGCAGTCGCGCGAAGACCTGATCGCGCGCACCTTCGATGCGCTCGAAGGCGTGCCGCGCGCGATCGTGCACCTGTACAACGCGATCTGCCCGTCGTTCCGGCGCATCGTGTTCGGGATGTCGAAGGACGACGTGAAGGCGCTCGCGGTCGAGGGCACGCGACTCATCAAGGAACACGCGGCGGCCCGCCCCGACACGCACTGGACCTACCAGTACTCGCCGGAAACCTTCAGCATGACCGAGCTGACGTTCGCGCGCGAAGTGTGCGACGCGGTCGCGCAGGCGTGGCGGCCGACCCGCGATCACAAGATGATCGTCAACCTGCCGGCGACCGTCGAAGCCGCGAGCCCGAACGTGTTCGCCGACCAGATCGAGTGGATGGACCGCAACCTCGCGTATCGCGACAGCATCGTGCTGTCCGTGCATCCGCACAACGATCGCGGCACCGCGGTCGCGGCCGCGGAACTCGCGCTGCTCGCGGGCGCCGACCGCATCGAAGGCTGCCTGTTCGGCAACGGCGAGCGCACCGGCAACGTCGACCTCGTCACGCTCGCGCTGAACCTCTATACGCAGGGCATCGATCCGGGCCTCGATTTTTCCGACATCGACGCGGTGCGCCGCGTGGTCGAGCGCTGCAACCAGATTCCGGTGCATCCGCGTCATCCGTACGCGGGCGACCTCGTGTTCACCGCGTTCTCGGGCTCGCACCAGGATGCGATCCGCAAGGGCTTCGCGCAGCAGCGCCCCGACGCGGTGTGGGAAGTGCCGTATCTGCCGATCGACCCGGCCGACCTCGGTCGCAGCTATGACGCGGTCATTCGCGTGAACAGCCAGTCCGGCAAGGGCGGCGCGACGTTCCTGCTCGAACGCGGGATGGGCTTCACGCCGACGCGGCGCGTGCAGATCGAATTCAGCCACGCGGTGCAGACGCTCGCCGACGCGTCCGGCGAGGAAGTGACCGGCGACGCGATCTGCGCGCTGTTCGCCCGCGAATTCTTCGAAACCGACGGCCCGGCCGCGCGCCACGGCGACGCCGCACGCTGGCAGAACCGCGACATCGCGGGCGCGCCGCCGGCCGGCGCGACACCCGAAGACGTCGTGCAACGCACGGCCGCGGCCTTCGCGACGGCGGCCGGCGCGACGATCGACGTCGCCTCGTGCGAACACGCGCGTACGACGGACGGACGAATTGCGGTATCGGTCGGCTGCCGGGTCGGCGATGCGCCGCTGCGGCATGGCGTCGGCGTGCACGCCGATGCGGCGAGCGCCGCACTCGATGCGGTCGTCAGCGCGATCAACCGCTCGGCGTGGCAGTGCGCCGACCGCCGTGCGGCGGCCTGATCGGCAAATTTTCGTTTCGGGGTTCGAACGTCAGCGAGCGGTGCGTGACCGCCCGTGCGCCGCGCAATCCGCGTCGCACGGGCAATGAAAAGCGGCCCAGAAGGCCGCCTCGGTCGGGACACGAAAAGGAGCGCCACGCGCGCTCATGTCTCGGTCGCGCACCGCGTCGCCTGCCACGCCAGCAGGCGCCACTGCCCCTGCTCATGGGTATGGACGGCGGTATAGGCGATCGGAAACACCAGCCCGCCGTTGTTCGTTTCCATCTCGATCAGTGCGCGCCCGGTGACGACGCAGGTTGCGTCGCCGACGGGCAGCAGGTCCTGCGACTGGATTTCGATCTGACGATAGCGGCGGCGGCCGGCGACGATGGCGTCGATGAACTGCTGCTTGGTTTCGCGTTTGCCGTTGGTGTGCACGAAGAACACCTTGTCCGACAATTGCGCCTCGAGCGCCTCGCCGTCCCCGTCGACCATCGCCCGGAACCGATCGCGCTCGAGCGCGCGAATCGCATCGACCACCTTCGCCATCGCCTGACTCCTCGGCAACGCACCCGCCGTGCGCGGGCGTGCGGATCAGAAGTTGTACTGCACGTAGAACTGGTGGAAATTTATACCAGGATTCGGCTCTTTGATACCCGCGTTAGACACATGTTGAAAACGGTAGCCGAGCTGGTACTGTTGCCGTTCTCCGAACTGCGCGCCGACGCCGACGACGTCCACGAACTGGAACGACGTCGCCAGCGACAGTTTGTTGGAGATCGTCGGGGACGTCAGGAAGCGGATGCCGGCGCCGGCCTCGATGAACGGCCGCACCTGGCCCGCGCTCTTGATGAAGCGGAACATCGGCGTCGCACCGAATTCGCCGATGCTGCCGTGAACATTGCCTCCCGTGTGCCAGTAGCCGGCATGGCCTTCCATCACGAACGCGAAGTGCCAGCCGCCGATTTCCCACCAGTTCCAGCCCGGATCCCACACGACGCCGAGATCGGCCTTGTCGATCCCGTGGCGATCGGAAAACCCGCCACCCGCCTGGATTCCCCATCGATCCGCGAACGCGGCACCCGATCCGCCCAGCAGCGACGCCGCCAGCAGCGCATGCAGCGCAAGCCGACTACGGGGCCGGCAATTCTTCTTATTGTTCATCAGACACTCCAACTTCGTGGGTTGAATGGAGCCTTGCCGCAACGGCCGGGCCCGAGCGAACTGAATGGTATGGTAAAGGACTTTTCGAATCGGCATCGCGAAGCGAAATTGTTTGCTTCCAAAACTACAAAAATCGAAACCGTCTACTGATTACTATCAGAAACAACAACTTACGGAACTTCCACCGGCCAGTCCGGTCGCAAATTAGACTATCGACTCGACAAGTTCAATAGAGAACCGGGAACTTGGATGCCCGCACCCCCTCTAAGGAATTAGCACTCGGATTACGGGAGTGCTAAGATGGGCCCCGGAATCTCATCCGAGACCAGGGGTTTGTCCCTGATTCCAAAGGAGTTTTTTAGTGAGCCACGCCCTGACCCTTCCGAACACCCTGAGCCCGACGCCGGCCAAGGCCGAATCGGCAGGCTCGCTGGCGCTCGCGACTCAATCGATGTTGTCGGGCCAGCTCGGCAACATCGACGCGTACATCCAGGCCGTCAACCGGATCCCGCTCCTGACCGCCGAAGAGGAACGCCAGTACGCGACCGAATTCCGCGAAGACAACAACCTCGACTCGGCACGCCGCCTCGTGCTGTCGCACCTGCGGCTCGTCGTGTCGATCGCGCGCAACTACCTCGGCTACGGCCTGCCGCACGGCGACCTGATCCAGGAAGGCAACATCGGCCTGATGAAGGCTGTGAAACGTTTCGACCCGGCGCAAAACGTGCGCCTGGTGTCGTATGCGATCCACTGGATCAAGGCCGAGATCCATGAGTACATCCTGCGCAACTGGCGGATGGTGAAGGTCGCGACGACGAAGGCCCAGCGCAAGCTGTTCTTCAACCTGCGCAGCCACAAGAAGAGCATGCAGGCGATGACGCCCGAGGAAATCGACGGCCTCGCGCAGGAGCTCAACGTCAAGCGCGAAGACGTGACCGAGATGGAGACGCGTCTGTCGGGCGGCGACATCGCGCTCGAAGGCCAAGTGGAAGACGGCGAGGAGTCGTACGCACCGATCGCCTACCTGGCCGATTCGCACAACGAGCCGACCGCCGTGCTCGCCGCGCGTCAGCGCGACACGCTGCAGACGGACGGCATCGCGCAGGCGCTCGAGGCACTCGACGCACGCAGCCGCCGGATCATCGAGGCGCGCTGGCTGAACGTCGACGACGACGGCTCGGGCGGCTCGACGCTGCACGATCTCGCGGCCGAGTTCGGCGTATCGGCGGAACGCATCCGCCAGATCGAAGCGAGCGCCATGAAGAAGATGCGCACGGCACTCGCCGAATACGCGTAACTCCGCGATTTAGAGCGCTTTACCCAAAACCGCTGCCCACCCGGCAGCGGTTTTTTTTCGTCTATGTTTTGGCCTCGATCACCCCGTATTAATCGACCTTATTGATCGGGTATCGGGCGAATTCCGCCCCCTTCCGCATAACCTTGATCTGCATCAAGTTTCGACACGTGCTTCGCGACGGTCTGCCGCAGCGCAACACTCGGCATCGGAAAGCCGGCATTTTAAAATTGGCATGTCGGCTTAAAAGGATTAAAACAGCTTAACTGCCGTCATAAATCCGACGTAGAGTCGCCCCAAAACCCACGTAAATCGATTCAGGATAATCGCCTTGATCTCGATCAATAAAGAGCCTGCGCCGCCTCCCCCGCAGGCCGCCGGCACGCTCGGCTGGCGCGCACGCATCGCCGCGTGGGCGCGCGGGCCGACCCTCATGCGCGACATCACGCTGGTGGTGATCGTCAAGCTGATCCTCCTGATGTCGCTCAAATACGCATTCTTCAATCATCCGCAGGCCAAGCACATGTCGCTGCCGCCTGCCGTCGTCGCCGAGAAGCTGCTCTCGGTGCCGGCGCCTGCATCTACCGAGGGAGACCACCATGATAAGTAGCGAAGTCGTCGATCTGTCGCGTCTGCAGTTCGGCATCACGGCGCTCTACCACTTCCTGTTCGTGCCGCTGACGCTCGGCCTGTCCTGGCTGCTCGTCATCATGGAAGCCGTCTACGTGATGACCGGCAAACAGGTCTACAAGGACATGACCCAGTTCTGGGGCAAGTTGTTCGGGATCAACTTCGCGATGGGCGTGACGACCGGCATCACGCTCGAATTCCAGTTCGGCACGAACTGGTCGTACTACTCGCACTACGTCGGCGACATCTTCGGCGTGCCGCTCGCGGTCGAAGGCCTGATGGCGTTCTTCCTCGAATCGACGTTCGTCGGCCTGTTCTTCTTCGGCTGGAACCGCCTGTCGAAGGTCAAGCATCTGCTGGTCACGTTCCTCGTTGCGCTGGGTTCGAACCTGTCCGCGCTCTGGATCCTCGTCGCGAACGGCTGGATGAACAATCCGGTCGGCGCCGAGTTCAACTACCAGACGATGCGCATGGAGCTGACGAACCTGTTCGACGTGCTGTTCAACCCGGTCGCCCAGGTGAAGTTCGTGCACACCGTGTCGGCCGGCTACGTGACGGCCGCGATGTTCGTGCTCGGCATCTCGTCGTGGTACCTGCTGAAGAAGCGCGACACCGACTTCGCGCTGCGCTCGTTCGCGGTCGCGGCAGGCTTCGGTCTCGCGTCGACGCTCTGCGTGATCGTGCTCGGCGACGAATCGGGCTACACGACCGGCGAAGTGCAGAAGATGAAGCTCGCCGCGATCGAATCGGAATGGGAAACCCAGCCGGCACCGGCATCGTTCACGCTGATCGGCATCCCGAACCAGAAGGAAGAGCGCACCGACTACGCGATCAAGATCCCGTACGCGCTCGGCCTGATCGCGACGCGCTCGATCGACGAACCGGTGATCGGCCTGCGCGAGCTCGCGAAGCACAGCGAGGAACACATCCAGAGCGGGATGGTCGCGTACGGCGCCTTGCAGAAGATCAAGGAAGGCGACACGAGCGACGCGACCCGCGCGCTGTTCGACCAGCACAAGCAGTATCTCGGCTACGGGCTGATGCTCAAGCAGTTCACGCCGAACGTGGTCGATGCGACGCCGGAGCAGATCAAGGCCGCCGCGAAGAAGACGATCCCGCCGGTCGCGCCCGTGTTCTTCTCGTTCCGGATCATGGTGTTCCTCGGCTTCCTGTTCCTCGCGACCTTCGTCGCCGCATTCTGGTTCTGCGCGCGCCGGCAGTTGCTGCAGGACAACCGCCGCTGGTTCCTGCGCTATGCAGTGTGGGCGATCCCGCTGCCGTGGCTCGCCGCGGAATTCGGCTGGGTCGTCGCCGAGCTCGGCCGCCAGCCGTGGACGATCGCGGGCATCCTGCCGACGCATCTGTCCGCGTCCAGCCTGACGTCGACGGACCTGTACCTGAGCCTCGCCGGTTTCATCGCGTTCTACACGGCACTGTTCGTCATCGAGATCAAGCTGATGTTCAAGTACGCGCGTCTCGGCCCGTCCTCGCTGCATACCGGCCGCTATCACCACGAGCTGGCGGCCGCCGGCGAGCACGCGTCGGCCTGAGCGCGCACCTGAAACCGAACAAGGAATCGCTATGGACTATGCAACTCTCAAGCTGATCTGGTGGCTGCTCGTCGGCGTGCTGCTGATCGGCTTCGCCGTCACCGACGGCTTCGACATGGGCGCGACCGCGCTGCTGCCGTTCCTCGGCAAGACCGACGAGGAACGCCGCATCATCGTCAACACGGTCGGCGCGACGTGGGAAGGCAACCAGGTGTGGCTGATCACGGCCGGCGGCGCGATGTTCGCCGCCTGGCCGCTCGTCTATGCCGCGTCGTTCTCCGGCTTCTACTTCGCGATGCTGCTCGTGCTGTTCGCGCTGTTCTTCCGGCCGGTCGGCTTCGACTATCGCAGCAAGCGGCCCGACCCGCGCTGGCGCGCCGGCTGGGACTGGGGCCTGTTCGTCGGCGGCTTCGTGCCGGCGCTGGTGTTCGGCGTCGCGTTCGGCAACCTGCTGCAGGGCGTGCCGTTCAAGTTCGACAGCGATCTGCGCGTGACCTACTACGGCGGCTTCTGGGCGTTGCTGAACCCGTTCGCGCTGCTCTGCGGGCTCGTCAGCCTCACGATGCTCGTCGCGCACGGCGCCGCGTTCATCAAGATGAAGACCGACGGCGTGATCGCACGCCGCGCGTCGATCGCGCTGCGCGTGTCGGCGCTCCTCGCGGTCGTGCTGTTCGTGCTGGCCGGCGTGCTGATCGCGTCGACCATCGGCGGCTTCCACATCACGCACGCCGCGCCGACCGACACGGTCGCGAACCCGCTGCTCAAGGACGTCGCCGCCGGCTCGGGCCTGTGGCTCGCGAATTACGGCGAGTATCCGTGGATGATCGCGGCACCCGTCGTCGGGATCGCGGGCGGCCTGCTCGCGCTGCTGCTCGCCGGCTCGAAGCAGGAAAAGACGGCGTTCTTCTGCACCGGCCTGATGATCACCGGCGTGATCCTGACCGCAGGCTTCTCGATGTTCCCGTTCATCATGCCGTCGTCGCTCGACCCGCGCAGCAGCCTGACCGTGTGGGATTCGACGTCGAGCCACATGACGCTGCAGGTGATGCTGTTCGCGGTGATCGTGTTCCTGCCGATCGTCCTGCTCTACACGAGCTGGGTGTACCGCGTGATGCGCGGCAAGGTCACGCATCAGTCGCTCGAAGAGAACAAGCACTCGATGTATTGAACCCGGCCGGGGCGCGCACGCGCCCCTGCCCACCGTTTCGCAAGGAGTCGAATCATGTGGTATTTCAGCTGGATTCTCGGTATCGGCGTCGCGCTGTCGTTCGGCATCGTCAACGCGATGTGGCTCGAAGCGCGGCAGAAGCCGCAGGAAGCGCCGGTGCGCGCACGCCGCGGCTGATCGCACGCGGGAAGGCGGCTCGCACCGCCCCTCCCGTCCGGAACGAACCTCGCGTCACGCGAGGTTTTTTTTCGTCCGTACCATCGGCGGCCCCGCGATTCCCCGATGCCAATTTAGCGCCAGATTGATACCACTTGAATACCAATCAAAGGTTTCATAAGATCTTTGGACACGGCCGCCGACAGGCCGAATCCATCTGGTGGGGGAGACATGCGAATCCCGTGTCCGGCGCGCGCCCGCGCGCCGAGTTGCCATGCGTATGCGGCAGCGGCCGCCGTTGCGATCGTGCGCGGCCGGTCGAACCCACTCCGCCGCGGTCGCATCGTTGCCGCGGCGATTGCCGTGCGCCGCCGATGAGCACGCATCCGCCGCCCCGCCGATCCGATCGGCACGCGTGCCCGCCTCCCGTTCCGTAACGCACGCCCCCGCGTGCCGAATGCGCGCGGTGCGGCCGCATCGCCCCGTGCGCGGGTATCTCCCGCAGCTCCATTGAAAGACCCGATCGCGGCGACGTCGCCCCCAACGACGCCGCCACGCCCACTTTTTTCTCAGGAGTTCGAATGAAGCACACCTTGCCATCCTTCATTGCCGCCCTGTTGATCGCCGCGCTGCCGCCCGTCGCGATCGGCGCGCAGCCGACGCCGACCGCCGCCGTCGCGGCCGCCGGCATCGCACAACCGGCCGCGCAAGCGGCCAGTCTCGCGACGCTTCTGTCGAACGGCCTCGCGCTGCGCGTCGCCGTCGACAACAACCACGCGGCCGCGGCCGGCGTGCCGTGCGCCGATCTCGGCGCCGACGGCGCGGCCTGCGCGACCGGCCGTCTGATCCTGCAGAACCGCGGCCACCAGACGATCGCCGACGGCGGCTGGAAGCTGTACCTGCACAGCATCCGCAGGCTGCTAAGGATCGATCGTCCAGGCTTCGCACTGCGGCGGCTCACCGGCGACCTGTACGAGCTGACGCCGCAGCCGGGTTCGGTGCGGCTCGCGCCCGGCGAACGCATCGAACTGCCGTTCGTCGCCGAATACTGGCTGCTGCGCTACAGCGACGTGATTCCGCGCCCGTATGTCGTCGTCGACGGCGCACCGCCCGCCGTGCTCCGCTACAACGACACCGACGATGAGCTCCGCTATGTCGAATCGCTGCCGGCCGACGCGCAAAACAATTCGACCGGCAACGCGCCGCCCGTGGCGGCACGCCCCGACGCGAGCCGCGCACTGCCGAGCGTGAAACGCGAACAGCCGCTGCCCGGCACGCTCGACCTGCGCGGCGTCGAGCTCGCGCTGCCGGACCTGCCGGATGGGCAAATCGCGGCGCTGCGCGAACGTGCGACGACACTCGGGCTCGACGGCGCGCGCGTGCCGGTCCGCGGTGCCGTCGCACCGCGCCGGCTGCCGGCCGACATTGCGGTGCCGGGCGGCTACCGGCTCGCGATCGGGCCGCGCGGCGTGCTGATCGAAGGCTACGATCGCGCGGGCCTCTACTACGGCGTGCAGACGCTCTACTCGCTCGCGCCCGCCGGCGGCGGCCCGATCCCGGCGATGCTCGTCGAGGATGCACCGCGCTTCACGCATCGCGGGATGCACGTCGACCTCGCGCGCAACTTCAAGCACCCGGCGACGCTGCGCCGCCTGATCGACCAAATGAGCGCGTATAAGCTCAACCGCCTGCACCTGCATCTGTCCGACGACGAAGGCTGGCGCATCGAGATTCCCGGCCTGCCGGAGCTGACCGATATCGGTTCGCGCCGCTGTCACGACCCGAGCGAGACGCGCTGCCTGCTGCCGCAACTCGGCTCGGGCCCCGACAACCGCTCGGGCGGCGGCTACCTGACGCGCGACGACTACGTGGCGCTCGTGCGCTACGCGGCTGCCCGCTTCGTCAGGATCATCCCCGAGATCGACATGCCCGCGCATGCGCGCGCGGCCGTCGTGACGATGGAGGCGCGCTACCGGCGGCTGCACGCGGCCGGCCGCGAGCAGGAAGCGAACGCGTATCGGCTGCTCGATCCGCAGGACACGACGAACCTGACGACGGTGCAGTTCTACGATCGGCGCAGCGACCTGAACCCGTGCGTGCCGGGCGCGCTCAATTTCGCGTCGAAGGTGATCCGCGAAATCGCTGCGATGCATGCGGACGCGCAAGCGCCGCTGCACACCTGGCACTACGGCGGCGACGAGGCGAAGAACATCTTCCTCGGCGGGGGCTTCCAGCCGCTGAACGGCACCGACCCGAACAAGGGGCGCATCGATGTCGCCGCGCAGGACAAGCCGTGGGCGCGTTCGCCCGCGTGCACGGCGCTGCTCCAGCGCGGCGAGATCAAATCGATCGACGAACTGCCGACGCGTTTCGCGAAACAGGTGAGCGCGGCGGTCGACGCGAACGGGATCGACACGATGGCCGCGTGGCAGGACGGCATCAAGCATGCGAACGGGCCGCAGGACTTCAGCACGCGCCACGTGATGGTGTCGCTGTGGGACACGATCTTCTGGGGTGCGTCGGACAGCGCACGCGACCTGAGCGGCAAGGGTTACCTGACGGTGCTCGCGCTGCCCGACTACCTGTACTTCGACTTCCCGTACACGCTCAACCCGCGCGAGCGCGGCTATTACTGGGGCTCGCACGCGACGGACGAGTACAAGGTGTTCTCGTTCGCGCCCGAGAACCTGCCGCAGAACGCCGAAGTGATGGGCGATCGTGACGGCAACGCGTTCGAGGTGACGGGCACCGGCCCCGCGCCGCGCATCGAAGGCATGCAGGGACAGGCGTGGGGCGAGGTGATGCGCAACGACACGTTCCTCGAATACATGGCCTATCCGCGGCTGCTCGCGCTCGCCGAACGCGCGTGGCACCGGGCCGACTGGGAGCTGCCGTATGCGGCCGGCGTGCGGTTCAAGCGCGGCGACACGCATCACGTCGACCTGGCCGCGCTGCAGCGCGACTGGGCTGGCTTCGCGACGCTGCTCACGCAGCGCGAATTGCCGAAGCTCGACCGGGCCGGCATCGGCTACCGGAAGCCGACCTTCACGCTGACGAACCCGTGAACGATTGAGCGGTTGCAGATCCGCGCAAGCGGTGCGCGATGCGGACGATTGCATCGCGCCCACGCCCCGCCAAAGCAAAACGGCTTGCAACGTATCGCAAGCCGTTTTCGTTTTACCGACCGGCGGCCCGAACCCGCCACGCGGATCGGGCCCACCTCATCGCATCGTGCCGGATCAGGCCGGTTGCGGCGCTGCCCCGCCGCCCGTCGACGTCAGGCGCGCGCCGAGCTGTTCCGCGTAGCGTGCCGCCGCGTTGCCGCAGACGATGTGGAACGTGTCCGGCGACACCCATGCGACGTCGAGCGCGCCGAGTCGATCGCGATCGACCGCCGATGCGTCACGCACGACGACGCGCAGGCGCGTGGTCGCGATCGCGTCGAGCGAAGCGACGTTGGTCGCCCCACCGAACACCGCGAGCCAGCGCAGCGGATCGGGATCGAGCGGACCGGCGGCTGCGCCCGTGACCGGCTGAGCCGCGGCGGCCGTGGCTGTCACGGCGGCACCGGTCGCGCCGCTGCCGATCGCCGAGCGCATCTCGTCGGCAATGATGTCGGCCTCGGGCCCGATGATCACCTGCACGCTGTTGCCGCCGCGCTTGAGCACGCCGCGCGCGCCGATCGACTTCAGTTCCGGCTCCGACACCTTCTCCGGATCGACGACGGTCAGGCGCAGGCGCGTCGTGCATGCGTCGACGACCGTCAGGTTGCCTGCACCGCCGAGCGCGGCGATGTAGCGCTGCGCACGCGGTGCTGCCGCGGCGGCGCCGGCTGCCGGCGCGACGAAGCCGCCCGATGCGTACGACTCGGCCGCCGCATCGGCCGAGGCCGGCTCGCGGCCCGGCGTCGCCATGTTGAACTTGCGGATGAAGAAGCGGAACAGTCCGTAATACGCGACGCCGTATGCGATACCGAGCGGCACCGCGATCCAGCCCTTCGTCGACAGCCCGTAGTTCAGCACGTAGTCGATCGCGCCGGCCGAGAACGTGAAGCCGAGCTTCACGCCGAGGATCTGGCAGACCGCGAGCGACAGCCCCGTGAGCACCGCGTGGATCACATACAGCACCGGTGCGAGGAACATGAAGCTGAATTCGATCGGCTCGGTCACCCCGGTCAGGAACGACGTGAGCGCCATCGAGAACAGCAGGCCGCCGACCATCGCGCGGCGCTCCTTCGGCGCTTCATGCAGCATCGCGAGACACGCGGCCGGCAGGCCGAACATCATGATCGGGAAGAAGCCGGCCATGAAGGTGCCCGCGGTCGGATCGCCCGCGAAGAAGCGGTGCAGGTCGCCGTGCACGAGCTCGCCGCCGGCCGGCGGCGTGAAGTTGCCGAACACGAACCACGCGAGCGAGTTGATGATGTGGTGCAGGCCCGTGACGAGCAACAGGCGGTTCAGGAAGCCGAACACGAACGCACCGATCGCGCCCGCCGTCGTCAGCCACTGGCCGGCCGCGTCGATCGCATGCTGGATCGGCTGCCACACGTACCCGAACGCGATGCCGAGCACCACGCACACCAGCCCCGTGATGATCGGCACGAACCGCTTGCCGCCGAAGAACGCGAGGTAGTCCGGCAGCTTGATGTCCTTGTAGCGGTTGTACAGCAAGCCCGCGACCACGCCCGCGATGATCCCGGACAGCACGCCCATGTTCAGCTTGGGATCGATATCCTTCATGATCGCGGTTTCGATCAGGTAACCGATCGCGCCCGCGAGCGCCGCCACGCCGTTGTTGTCCTTCGCGAAACCGACCGCCACGCCGATCGCGAACAGCAGCGGCAGGTTGTCGAAGATCGCGCCGCCGGCGTCGGCGATCATCTTGATGTTGAACACGTCCGGCTGTCCGAGCCGCAGCAGGATGCCGGCGACCGGCAACACCGCGATCGGCAGCATCAGCGCTCGACCCAGGCCCTGTATCTTCAGAAACGGATTCCCGTCCATTCAGTCCTCCAATCCATGTCTCGTCATTAATCGTCGTTGACCTAATTGCTTGCGTGGTGAAACGCTCGCGCGCCCGCCGTCGACGTTCAGTCGAGCGGCCAGACCTCGCGGCTTGCTGCCCTTACCGCCTGTGCCGAGTCGAGTGCGAGCAGATCCTGTGCACGCTGGCGACACAGCTGGTAATCGAGACGGCGCACGCGCGCCTTGATGCCCGGCACCGACACCGGGTCGACCGACAGTTCGGTCACGCCGAGGCCGACGAGGATCGGCACCGCGAGCGGATCGCCGCCGAGCGCGCCGCACACGCCGACCCACTTGCCGTGCTTCGCCGCGCCGCGCACCGCGATGTCGATCAGGCGCAGCACGGCCGGATGCAGGCCGTCGGACTGCGCGGCCAGATCGGCCTGGCAGCGGTCCATCGCGAGCGTGTACTGCGTCAGGTCGTTGGTGCCGATCGACAGGAAATCCGCGTGCTGCGCGAGCTGGTCGGCGAGCAGTGCCGCCGACGGCACCTCGATCATCACGCCGACCTCGATCGGCTCGGTACGGCCCTGCGCACGCGCGAATTCGTCGATCCGCTTGCGCAGCCGCACGAGCTCGCCCGCATCCGTCACCATCGGCAGCAGGATCCGCACCGCGCCGAACGGCTTCACCGCGAGCAGGCCCTGCAGCTGATCGTCGAGCAGATCGGGGCGCACCTGCGCGAGGCGAATGCCGCGCAGGCCGAGCGCCGGATTCGGTTCGGGCGGCAGCGTCAGGTAGTCGACTTCCTTGTCGGCGCCGACGTCGAGCGTGCGGATGATCGCGGTGCGGCCCTGCAGCGCGTCGACGATCGACTGGTAGCTCTGCTGGTGCTCGACCACGCTCGGCGCGGCCTGGCGATGGATGAACATCAGTTCGGTGCGCAGCAGGCCGACCGCGTCCGCGCCGTTGTCGACCGCGGTGTTCGCGTCGTCGAGCGTCGCGATGTTCGCGGCGACCTCGATGGCGCGGCCGTCGATGGTCGCGGCGGCAGCGCCGGCCTGTTGCCGGTTCGCTTCGCGCACGCCGTCCAGGCGCTGGCGTTCGTGGCGTGCGCGTTCGACGTCGAGCGCGGTCGGCGCGTGTTCGAGACGGCCCGCGCTCGCATCGACGACGACCTGCGTGCCGTCCGGAATCGCGTACAGCGCGTCGCCGACCGCGACGAGCGCCGGAATGCCGAGCTGACGCGCGATGATCGCCGCATGCGACGTCGCGCCGCCGCGCGCCATCACGAGCGCGGTCACGCGCTGGCGATCGAGCGACGACAGGTCCGACGGCGTGAATTCCTCGGCGGCGAGCACGGCCTCGTCGGGCAGCGTGCGCGTCGCGCCGCTCGTGTGGCCGAGCGCGCGCAGCACGCGCTTCTCGATGTCGCGGAGGTCCGCCGCGCGCTCGGCGAGCAGCGCGTCGTCGAGCTTCGACAGCGTATCGATCTGCGCGCGGATCGTCGCGCGCCACGCGAAGCCCGCGCTCTTGCCGAGGCTGATCTGGTCGCGCGCCGCGTCGACCAGCGTCGGGTCCTCGAGCAGCACGCGATGCACCGCGAAGATTCCCGCCTCGCCGACCGCGCCGCGCGCCGATGCGTTGCGCACCGTTTCGTCGAGTTCGGCATCGACCGCCGTCAGCGCCTGATCGAGCCGGCGGCTTTCCGACGCGGGCGTGCCGGTCGCCTGTTCGGGCGGCACGATGTCCGCATCGTCGAGACGCACCAGCGTGCCGACCGCGATGCCGGGCGCCGCGCACACGCCCGCGAGCGTGTTCGGATCGAGTGTTGCGCCGGTGTTGCGCACGATCGGCTGCGGTGCGGGCGACTTGAGCCGCGCCGGCTTTTCCTCGACCTCGCCATGCGCTTCGCGCAGCAACTCACGCTCGACCGCTTCGACGGCTTCCCGCGCGTGCGCACCGCGGCCGATCAGTTCGATCGTCGCGCCTTCGCCGGCGCCGAGGCCGAGCAGGCCGACCACGCTTGCAATCGGCGCCTTGCGGCCGTCGAAAAGCACGTCGACATGTGCGTCGAGCCCGCGCGCGGCTTCGCGCGCCCGCGCGGCCGGGCGCGCATGCAGGCCGCCGGGCTGCGTCAGCACGACCGCGCGGCGCACTTCGTTCATCGCCGCCGCGCCGGCCTGCGCCGCCTGCGCGGCGGCTTCGCCCTTGCCGCGCAGCGTCAGCAACTGCGTCTCGCCGGCCGTCGCGAAACCGCTCGCGCGCTCGACGACGTCGAACGCGTCGGAGTTCGCGATCGCGATCACCGAGACGAGCGAATGCGCGCTGCGCGCGACCGCGTCCTGGTCGAACTCGATCAACAGGTCGCCCGCCGCGACACGCGCGCCGGCTTCGACGCGCGCGGTGAAGCCCTGCCCGTTCAGCTCGACGGTGTCGATGCCGATGTGCAGCAGCACTTCCGCGCCCTGCGGCGTCGTGATCGTCACCGCATGGCCGGTGCGCGCGAGATGCGACACAATGCCGGCGCACGGCGCGACGAGCCGGCCCGCGAGCGGATCGATGCCGATGCCGTCACCGAACATCCCGCCGGAGAACACCGGATCGGGCACGTCGGCCAACGCGACGATCGGCCCGGTCAGCGGGGCAAGCAGGACGATCTGATCATGGGTGGAACTCTTCAACTGGGACTCCTCGGCGCGTCTCATCGGCTGTCTCGGCTATCAGTGCGTTTCGGTGACTTTGTTCAGGTGGCGCGGCGTGTCGGGATTGCGGCCGCGCGCGACGGCGAGATCCGCCGCCATCACGTAGAACGAAAGAATGGCGGCGATCGGGTCGAGCGCCGAATGGGCGGACTGCGCGAGCGGCAAGGTCGCGCCGGGCGTGCCGGCGGGCGCCGCGAGCAGCACGGCCGCGCCGCGTGCGCGCATGTCCTGCGCGAGCTGCAGCAGTCCGGCCTGCTCCGGGCCCGGCGGCGCGAACACGAGCAGCGGATAGTCGCGGTCGATCAGCTCCATCGGGCCGTGACGGACTTCGGCGCTCGAGAACGCCTCGGCCTGGATGCCGGAGGTTTCCTTCAGTTTCAGCGCGGCTTCCTGCGCGATCGCAAGACCGAGGCCGCGGCCGATCACGATCATCCGCTCGATGCCCGCGAGCGCGGCGACGGCCGGCGACCAGTCGAGCCGGCCCGCCTGCGCGAGCACGTCGGGCAGGCCGCGCAGTGCCGTGATCAGCGCGGCGTCGCGCTGCCAGTACGCGACGATCTGCGCGGACAGCGACAGCATCGCGATGTAGCTCTTGGTCGCGGCGACCGACAGTTCGGGGCCGGCCAGCAGCGGCAGCTGATGCTCGCACGCGTCGGCGAGCGGCGACGGCAGCACGTTGACGGCGGCGACGGTGCGCGCGCCGGCTTCGCGCAGCGCGGCCATCGTGTTGACGAGGTCGGGGCTCTTGCCCGACTGGGAGAATGCCAGCGCGAGCTGGTCCTGCACCTTCAGCGGCGCCTGCTGCAGCGTCGCGACCGACATCGGCAGCGACGCGACGGGCACGCCGAGGCGGCTCATCGTCAGGCTCGCGAAATAGCTGGCGGCGTGATCCGAGCTGCCGCGCGCGACCGTCAGCGCGACGGCCGGCGGGTGATCGAGGAGTTGGCCGGCGAGCGCTTCGACGCGCGTGGTGTCGGCGAGTTGCGCGGCGACGACCTGGGCGGACTCGCGCGCTTCCTTAAGCATATTCGACAATCGATTCTCCTTCGACGTAGGTCGCGGTGAGGTTCAGGTCGCGATCGAACACGGCGAGGTCGGCCCATGCGCCTCGCTCGAGGCGGCCGCGATCGGTGACGCCGAGGTAGTCGGCCGCATAGCGCGACATCCGGTTCGACACGTCGGCGATCGGCAGGCCGAGCGACACGAGGTTGCGCAGCGCCTGGTCCATCGTCAGCGTGCTGCCGGCGAGCGTGCCGTCGGCGAGCCGCACGCCGCCGAGGCACTTGGTCACGTGCTGGCTGCCGAGCCGGTATTCGCCGTCGGGCATGCCGGTGGCGGACGTGCTGTCGGTCACGACGTACAGGCGCGGGATCGCGCGCAGCGCCGCACGAATCGCGCCCGGATGCACGTGCAGCAGGTCGGGGATGATTTCCGCGTATTCGGCATGCGCGAGTGCGGCGCCGACGAGGCCCGGGTTGCGGTGATGCAGCGGCGACATCGCGTTGAACAGGTGCGTGAAGCCGCATGCGCCGTGCTTGAGCGCGGCGACGGCGTCGTCGTAGGTCGCGAGCGAGTGGCCGAGCTGCACGCGCACGCCGCGCGCGGCCATCTCGCCGATGATCTCGATGTGACCGGCGATTTCCGGCGCGAGCGTGACGACCCGGATCGGCGCGATCGACAGGTACTTCAGCACTTCGTCGAGCACGGCCGACACGGCCGCGTCCGGCTGCGCGCCGAGCTTGCCGGGGTTGATGTACGGCCCTTCGAGATGCACGCCGAGCACGCGCGCGCCGCCGGGCGTGCGGGTGCGCGCGACGGTGCCGAGATTCGCGACGACCTGCATCAGTTCGTCGCGCGGCGCGGTCATCGTCGTCGCGAGCAGGCTCGTCGTGCCGAACTGCGCGTGCGTGCTCGCGATCGTCTCGATCGCGTCGCCGCCTTCCATCACGTCGGCGCCGCCGCCGCCGTGCACGTGCAGGTCGATGAAGCCGGGCAGGATGTACGGCGCGTCGTTCTTCGCGGGATCGGCGGGCGTGCCGTCGAGCGTGGTGATGCGGCCGTTCTCGCTGTCGAGCGAGCCGAGAATCCAGCCGTCGGGGGTGAGGATGTTTCCAGTCAGCATGACGTTTCTCTTGATGATCTGGTGACGCGGACATCCGCGTCGCGATTTGCAAATCCGTTGTGCTTCGTTGCGCTCCGCCGCGCGTGGCGCACGGGCAGTCTCGCGCGTCAGCGTTTCAGTTCGGCGACGAAGTCGTAATAGTCGTCGCGGCAATACGTTTCGGACACTTCGATCGCGCGCTGGTCGACACCGTAGCCGATGCGCGTGATCACGAGCAGGGCCGAGCCCGGCTTCACTGACATCCACTTCGCGATCTCGTGCGTCGCGTTCGCCGCGCGAAAGTGCTGCAGCGCGCGCACGACGGTCATCCCGCGTGCGTCGAGGTATTCGTACAGCGACGCGCCGAGCGCCTGCGGATCGGGCACCACGGCGGCCGGCAGCGTCGAATGCTCGACGGCCATCACGATGCCGTCCGCGCGGCGCAGCCGCTCGAGCCGCGCGACCGTCGCGCCGGGCGCGAGGCCGAGACGCGTGATCTCGTCGCGGCTCGCGGTGCGCAGCGTGCGCGACAGCCACACCGAATCGGGCACGAAACCGCGCTGCTGCATCTTCGCGGTGAAGCCGACGAGACGCGACAGCGGATCGGCAACGCGCGGCGTGATGAAGCTGCCCGCCCCGCGCGCCCGCTTGATCAGCCCCTGCTCGACCAGCAGCGCGAGCGCACGGCGGGCCGTGATCCGCGACACGCCGACCGAACCCGACAGCAGCCGCTCCGACGGCAGCGCCTCGCCGGCCCGCCACGCGCCGGCGTGAATCGCGCTCGCCAGGTTACGGGCGAGCTGCAGATACAGCGGCGTGTCGTCGAGGGGATCGGGCGCCAGTTCGGACCAGCCGGTTTCCATGTGCCTCCGGGTGTCGGACGACGATCTCGGACCGTCGAAAGTGAACGCATTATATAACCACCATAATACCAGTCAACGAACTGGTATTAGCGGCATGAAAATCGCCGGGAGCCTTGCCCGGCAAGCGTTTTAGTTGCAGGAAAGCCTTTGTTTACAATGCGATGCGGGATAGGGATTTACCCGGATTGGTATGCAAGGGGACAGTTCCCGGGCCGGATTTGCCAGGCTTGGGAAGCCGGAAACGATACCGGAATAGAACCAGTTCGGCCGACTGGTATGCATCCGGCGGCAACGCGCGGACGGCGTGCCGGCGCGCAGCGTCAGTGGAACTCGCGGCTCGACGTGCGCAGGCCGCCGAGCAGCGGCGTCAGATCCTCGAAATGCTGCGCGACGAGGTGCCTCACGTCGCTGACGACCTGCCACACGCCCGACGCCGCGAGCAGTCGCGAATCGAGCGTTTCGCGGCGCTGCCGCGCGAGCAGCTCGGGCCGCACGATCACGTTCACGCAGCCCGTCTCGTCCTCGAGCGTCATGAACATCACGCCCTTCGCGGTGCCCGGCATCTGCCGCGCGATCACGAGCCCGCACGCACGCGCGAGCCGGCCGTCGGGACGGTCGCGCAACTCGGCCGCGGACGACAGCCGCTGCGCGCGCAACGCGGGCCGCAGCAGCGCGACCGGGTGGCGGTTCAGCGTGAGGCCGGTGGTGTGATAGTCGGCGAGGATGTCGTCGGCTTCCGACGGCGCGCCGAGCACCGGCTGCTCCGTTTCGTCGATCGGCGCGGCGGCGAGCAGGTCGCGCTCCGGTGCCGCGGCGACGGCCTGCCACAGTGCATCGCGGCGATGGCCGGCGAGCGTCGCGAGCGCGTTCGCGGCGGCGAGCGCTTCGAGATCGCGCCGTTCGAGCTGCGCGCGGCGCGCGAGCGCGTCGACGTTCTCGAACGGGCCGGCCGCGCGCGCGGCCTCGATGCGCCGCGCGGCAGCCTCGCCGAGGCCGCGCACGAGCGACAGGCCGAGCCGCACCGCGGGCTGGCCGTGCGGCGGCGGCTGGCCGGGCAGCGCTTCGAGCGACGCTTCCCAGCCGCTTCGCGTGACGTCGGCCGGAAAGACCTTCACGCCGTGGCGCTTCGCGTCCTGCACGAGCTGCGCGGGTGCGTAGAAGCCCATCGGCTGGCTGTTCAGCAGCGACGCGACGAAGATCGCGGGCTCGTGGCATTTGAGCCAGCTGCTCGCGTACGCGAGTTTCGCGAAGCTGGCCGCGTGGCTCTCGGGAAAGCCGTATTCGCCGAAGCCCTTGATCTGCTCGAAGATCTGCTCGGCGAATTCGCGCGTGTAGCCGCGTTCGAGCATGCCGTCGATGATCTTGTCGTGATACTTCTCGAGGTTGCCCTTGCGCTTCCACGCGGCCATCGCGCGGCGCAGTTCGTCGGCCTCGCCGGGCGTGAAGCCCGCCGCGACGATCGCGATCTGCATCACCTGCTCCTGGAAGATCGGCACGCCGAGCGTGCGAACGAGCACTTCCTTGAGCGCCTCGCTCGGATACGTGACCTCGCCCTCCTCCTCGCCGGCCACGATCCTGCGCCGCTTCAGATACGGATGCACGGCGCCGCCCTGGATCGGCCCGGGCCGCACGATCGACACCTGGACGACGAGATCGTAGTAGTTGCGCGGCCTCAGCCGCGGCAGCATCGACATCTGCGCACGCGATTCGATCTGGAATACGCCGACCGTATCCGCCCGGCAGATCATGTCGTAGGTTGGTTCGTCATCCTGCGGAATATGCTTCAGCGTGAACGGCTGGCCGTCCTCCTGCGGCCCGCGCCACGCGGTGCGCATGTCGAAGGCGCGATGCAGCGCCGACAGCATGCCGAGCGCGAGCACGTCGACCTTCATCAGCCCGAGCGCCTCGAGATCGTCCTTGTCCCACTGGATCACGCGCCGCCCGTCCATCGCCGCGTTCTCGACCGGCACGAGCCGCGTGAGCTTGCCGCGGCTGATCACGAAGCCGCCCGAATGCTGCGACAGGTGGCGCGGAAAGTTGAGCAAGCGCCCCGCGAGTTCGGCCCATGCGCGAATGATCGGCGTGGCCGGATCGAGCCCGGTCGTCGCGAATTGCTGCAGCAGGTCGCGGCTGCCGTCGAACCAGCGATGCCCCTTCGCGACGCGGTCGACCAACATCGGATCGACGCCGAGCGCCTTGCCGGTTTCGCGCAGCACGCCGCGCGGACGATACGTCGAGACCGCCGCCGCGAGCGCCGCGCGATCCTTGCCGTATTTTTCGTAGATATGCTGAATGACCTCTTCCCGGCGCTGATGCTCGAAGTCGACGTCGATGTCCGGCGGCTCGCCGCGCTCCTCGCTGATGAAGCGCTCGAACAGCATCGTGCTCTGGTCGGGATCGACCTCGGTGATGCCGAGGCAGTAGCAGACGACCGAGTTCGCGGCCGAGCCGCGGCCCTGGCACAGGATGTTCTGGCTGCGCGCGTATTTGACGATGTCGTAGACGGTCAGGAAGAACGGTTCGTAGCTCAGCCTCGCGATCAGGTCGAGTTCATGGCGGATCTGCCTCTCGACCTTCTCCGGGATGCCTTGCGGATAACGCCCCGCCGCCCCCGCGAAGGTTTCCTGTTCAAGATAGCGCGTCGGCGTCAGCCCCTGCGGCACGATCTCGTCGGGATACTCGTAGCGCAGCGAGCCGAGGTCGAAATCGCACGCGTCGAGAATCGCGCAGGTCTCCGCGATCTCGTCCGGCGCGTACAACTGTCCGATCCGCTGCCGCAACCGCAGGTGCTGCTCCGCATTCGGCGCCAGCGCATACCCGCACTCGGCAACCGGCATCCCGACCCGGATCGCCGTCATCACGTCCTGCAATGCCTTGCACGAGCGCCGGTGCATCGTCACGTCGCCGAGTGCGACGATACGCACGCCGCGCCGCTCGCCGGCCGCGCGAATCTCTTCGCGCTGCGCGCCATCGAGCGCGCGCTGCAACTGCACGAGCCCGAGCCGCGCGCGTTCGCCGAAGGTCGCGCGAAACCATGCGACCTGCGCATCGAGCACGTCCGCGCGCACCGGATACGCGGGCACGAGGATCGCGAAGCAGTCGGGCATGCCGCGCAGGTGCGCAAACGCCGCGGGCGGGGCCGACAGCATCCGCGACGTCAACGTGTAGGTGCCCTTCGGCGCGGCCATCCGCCGCCACGAGATCAGCTCGGCAAGATTGCCGTAACCCTCGCGGTTCTGCGCGAGCAGCACGAGGCCGAACGCGCCGGGGCCCGGATCGTGGCCCGGTGCGACTTCATCCGGCGTGACTTCGAAATACGAACCGATGACGAGCGGCAGCCCTTGCGCCTGCGCCGCGACATGCATGCGCGGCGCGCCGGCCAGCGAGCATTCGTCGGTGATCGCGATCCCGCGATAGCCGAGTTCGGCCGCGCGCTCGACCAGTTCGTCCGCATGCGACGCGCCATGCAGGAACGAAAAGTTCGATCGGCAGAACAACTCCGCGTAATCGGGCAGCCAGCTGAATTCCGCACTCATTTCGACTTACCCGAACAAGCCATGCAGGAACCAGCGCGGCTCGGCCTGGCTTCCCGAGCGCTCCAGGAATACCCAGTAGCACGCACCGATCTCGTCTTGCGCGACGTAGTAATCGCGTGCGGCCAGTTGCCCGTCGAACCACCCGGCTTCGATCCGCTCGGCCGACGACATCATCCTGAGCGGCGTATGGAACACCGGCCGGTTCTCGCGCATCAGGAGCGGCTGCGGCTCGGCCAGCAGCCACGCGGGGCGCGGCGGCACGGCGGGCGGCCCGCCGGCCGGCCTGCCCGCTTGCGCATCGAGCGGCAGCCAGCGGTTCGCGGCCTCCGGACGGTGATCGGCGACGGGCGCCGCGCGCAGCACGTTCTCCGCGCCGAGCCGCGCGACCAGCAGTTCGAACAGCCGCGCACGCGTCTCGCGCGTGCCGCCCGGCTCGGGAAAAAGATCGTCGGCCGGCGGCGCGACCGATTCGACGCGTGTGGCCTTCAGCCGCACCGCGATCACCGCGGCCGGCAATTCGACGCGCGCGAGCCGCTCGCCGAGCAGCCGCATGAAGTGCGTCTCGTCGCGCACGGGCGCGGCGAACGCGAGTTCGAGCGGTGTCGGCGGCACGGCCTGACGGCCGCGCTCGTGCTCGAGATCGAACGTCATCGCGGCCAGCGACAGCTGCCGCGCGGCCAGCCACCCGCAGAGCTGCACGACGAGCCGCCGCGCGGCGAACAGCACGGCTTCCGCGTATTCGACGCGCTCCGGCAATTCGAGCCGCACGTCGAACACGGGCGGCACCGCCATCCACGCAAGCGGCTCGACCGCATCGCCGTACGCGCGATCGAGCGCGGCGAGCAGCGCCGGACCGCAGCGGCGCTGCAGCCCCGCGCGCGGCAGGCCGCGCAGATCGGCGAGCGTGCGGCAGCCGAGGCCGTCGAACCAGCCCGCATACGCGCGCGCGTCGGGCAGCAGCGCGCACGGCAGACGATCGAGCGTACGGACGAGCGAAGCCGGCCCGGCCACGCGGCGCCGGATGCGCGCACGCGCCGACATGCGCGCGAGCAGCCACGCGCCGCGCCCGGTCGGCGCGGCGGACAGGCGCGCCGCATAGCCGAGCGCCGCGAGCGTCGCGCGCACCTGGCGGCACAGCGACGGCAGGCCGCCGAACAGGCGCAGGCTCGGGCCGACGTCGACGATCAGCGTCGCTTCGTCGTCGAGCGCGACGCACGGCGAGAAGCGCAGCAATGCGAGCGCGACCGCGCGCAGCGCATCGGCCTCGCGGGCGGGATCGCGTTCGACGAGCCGTGTGTCGGGCGCGAGCGTCAGCACGCCGCCGCGCTTCATGCCCGCGCGCACGCCCTGCCGGCGCGCGGGCGCATCGGCAATCAGCACGACACCTTGCTCGAGCACCGCGCAGCCTGCGTCGCCTGCGTCGTCCGCCGCGCCGTCAGACGGCGGCGGGACGCACACGTCGAGCGGCAGGCGCGGCAGATGGATGCCGAGCAAGACGCGCATAGCGGCTCTCCACGATGGGCGACGGCAAATCGAGCGCGAGCGGCTCGCTGCGCGCGGGCCCGCGGCGCTTGACGATGTCGAGCGACACGCCGCCCGGCACCGGATGCAGCGCGACGCGCAGCACGGCCGGCGACGGCTGCCGCGCGGCCGACAGCGGGCGCAGCATCACGAACAGCGTGTCGCCGGTGCGCGCGGCCGCGAGATGCAGGCGCCGCAGCGCATCGGGCCGCGCGTCCTGCCAGAGCAGCAGCGCACCGCAGCAGCCCGTCCTGAGCGCCTGCTCGGCGGCCCACAAGGCATCCGTGCGGCTGCCGGCGCGCAGCCACAGCAGTGCGTCGGCCGGCACGCCGAGACCGGCGAGCGCCGTCGCATGCGGCGACTGAGGCGGTGCAACGAGCGCGAGCGGACGCCGCGCGCTGACGGTGCGCGCGAGCGCGGGCGCGAGCAGCCGCATCTCGCCGCAGCCCGGCTGAGCGGCCAGCAACTCGACGAGCCCGCCGACCGGCCAGCCGCCGCCCGGCAGCTCGGCGGACAGCGGCGCGAAACCCGTGTCGATCGTGCGCGAACCGCCGCGCGCGAGCTGCGAGCCGCGCCAGAGCGACGGATGAAGGGATTCGGGAGAAATGGAGGATGCGAGCATGACGCCACCCACAACTGTATGGATATACAGTATATGGCAATGCGCGTGCGTCGCACAGTACTGAGGCGAAACCGGTTTTTCGTCAGAGGAAAAACGACGGGAAATCCAGCGCGACCGTTCATGTCACGCCGCACCGGAGCGGGCGGGCCAGATCGTGTCGTCCGAATCGCCGGGCCGACACGCCAACCGCCGGGCGAACCGGCACGATGCGGCACCCCGCACCGCGCCGGCCCGCCCGCCGCGCGTCAGCCGAGCAGCAACGCGTCGTCGTCGAGCTGCTCGTGCCGCACTTTCTCGAACATCTGCAGCAGGTCCGGCACGTCGAGCCCGCGGCGCTGGTCGCCCGACACGTCGAGCACGACCTGCCCCTGGTGCAGCATCACCGTGCGGTCGCCGTAGTCGAGCGCCTGGCGCATGCTGTGCGTGACCATCATCGTCGTCAGCTTGCTCTCGGCGACGATGCGCGCGGTCAGCTCCAGCACGAACGCGGCCGTCTTCGGGTCGAGCGCGGCCGTGTGCTCGTCGAGCAGCAGGATCCGCGACGGCCGCAGTGACGCCATCAACAGGCTCACCGCCTGCCGCTGACCGCCCGACAGCAGCCCGATCCGATCGGTCAGCCGGTTTTCCAGCCCGAGGTTCAGCAGACGCAGCTTGTCGCGGAACAGCTCGCGCGACGGCCGGTCGAGCGCCGCGCGAAAGCCGCGCCGGGCGCCGCGCGCCATCGCGAGCGCCATGTTTTCCTCGATCGTCAGCGCCTCGCAGGTGCCGGCCATCGGATCCTGGAACACGCGCGCGACGAGGTGCGCGCGGTCCCACGCCGGCTGGCGCGTGACGTCCGTGCCGTCGATCGCGATGCGTCCCGCATCGACGCGCTGGTCGCCACTGATCGCGTTGAGGAAAGTCGACTTGCCGGCGCCGTTCGAGCCGATCACCGCGACGAACTGGCCGTCGGGAATCTCGAGCGACAGCCCGCGCAACGCGCGCGTCTCGATCGGCGTGCCGGGGTTGAACGTGAGTTTCAGGTCGTGTGCGGACAGCATGTCAGGCCCCTCCGTTCTTGCGCGCGAACAGCTTCTTGCGCGTCGCCGGCAGCACCAGCGCGATCGTGACGAGCGCGGCCGTCACGAGGTTCAGGTCCTGCGCCTTCAGGCCGATGAATTCGCTGTTCAGCGCAAGCGCGATGAAGAAGCGGTAGACGATCGCGCCGAGCACGACGGCGAGCGTCGTCAGCACGAGCCGGCGCGCGGGCAGCAGCGTCTCGCCGATGATCACCGCGGCCAGCCCGATCACGATCGTGCCGATCCCCATCGAGATGTCGGCGCCGCCCTGCGTCTGCGCGAACAGCGCACCGGCGAGCGCGACGAGCGCGTTCGACAGCGCCATCCCGGCGAGCGTCGCGCGGCCCGTCGCGATGCCCTGCGCGCGCGCCATCCGCGGGTTCGCGCCGGTCGCGCGCATCGCGAGGCCGAGCTGCGACGAGAAGAACCAGTCGAGGCCGAGCTTCGCGACCACGACGACGATCGCGAGCAGCGCCGGGCGCAGCACGTAGTCGGGCATCCAGTCGGGCTGCAGCACGGTGAAGATCGTCGGCTCGGTGATGAGCGGCACGTTCGGCCGGCCCATGATCCGCAGGTTCACCGAGTAGAGCGCGATCATCATCAGGATGCTGGCGAGCAGGTCCATGATCTTCAGGCGCACGTTGAGCCAGCCGGTGACGAAGCCGGCCAGCGCGCCCGCGACGATCGCGATCACCGTCGACGTGAACGGGTCGTGGCCGGCGGAAATCAGCGTCGCGGCGACGGCGCCGCCGAGCGGAAAGCTGCCGTCGACGGTCAGGTCGGGGAAGTTGAGGATGCGGAATGAAATCAGCACCCCGAGGGCGACGAGACTGAAGATCAGGCCGATCTCCAGCGCGCCCAGAAACGAGAACAGAGACATGATGGGGAAATCCTGTTGCTTCCCGGCCGGACGTGTACGGCCGGGCGAAGCGGACGGGCGGCCCCGGGTGGGAGCCGCCCGCCCGGCGGTTTCGTTCGGGCCCGGATCGGGCCTGCAAGCGCGGCGCTCGGGCCGCGGCTTACTTGATGACCGTCTTCGCTTCCTTGAGCAGATCCGGCGACAGCGTCACGCCCTGCTTCGCGGCCGCGCCCGTGTTCGCGAACAATTCGAGGTTGCTGCTCGTCTCCGACGCGATCGCGCCCGGCTTCTCGCCCTTCAGGATGCGCGCGACGACCTTGCCGGTCTGCCGGCCGAGGTCGCCGTAGTTGATGCCGAGCGCCGCGATGCCGCCGCGCTTCACGCTGTCGGTATCGCCGGCGACGAGCGGGATCTTCGCTTCGTTCGCGACCTTCACGAGCGCTTCGTACGCGGACACGACGTTGTTGTCGGTGTTCGTGTAGATCACGTCGACCTTGCCGATCAGGCTCTTCGCGGCCGGGCCGATGTCGACGGTGCGCGGCGCGGCCGCTTCCTTCAGCGTCATCCCCTGCTTCGCGAGAAGCTCCTTGAGCTCCTTCACGACCACGACCGAGTTCGCCTCGCCCGGGTTGTAGACCATGCCGACCGTCTTCGCCGTCGGCACGACGCGCTTGATCAGCGCGACCTGGCGGTCGAGCGGCAGCTTGTCGGAGACGCCCGTCACGTTGGTGCCCGACGCGCCCCAGCCCTTCACGAGCTGGGCTGCGACCGGATCGGTCACGCCCGAATAGACGACCGGCACGCTCTTCGTCGACGCAACCACCGCCTGCGCGGCCGGCGTCGCGATCGCGACGATCACGTCGGGCTGGTCGCCGACGAACTTGCGCGCGATCTGCGCGGCCGTGCCCGTGTTGCCCTGCGCGCTCTGGTATTCCCACTTGAGCTTGTCGTCGCCGTAGCCTTCCGCCTTCAGTTCGGCGCGCACGCCGTCGCGGATCGCATCGAGCGCCGGGTGGTCGACGATCGACAGCACCTTGACCGTCTGGGCGTGCGCGGCGCCTGCCAGCGCGAATGCGGCGACGCCGGCCGTGATCGAACGGATCGCGAAAGTCTTGAAACGCTTCATGGGTGAGTCTCCCCCGTATTTGTGTCGGTTCTGGATGATGGATTCCCGCCGCCGTCATGCAGGTGCCGATGCGCGCGCAACCGGATGACGGCGCGGGCGGCAGCGGCCCCGCGCGGGCCCCGGGAAGGCGCGCGGCGGCGAACGCACGAGGATACCATTTCCGCAGACCACCGCCTGACTCCGCGCTTTCGGCCAAGCGGGCGGCACACGCGGCCGCCGCGCCGCCGCGAAAGGCTCGGGAAGCCCGGCCGGCGGCGCTCCGCGCCGGTCCCGGCGCAACGCGTCAGCCGCATTCACAGCTTTACGTTATGCTGTCCGCCGACCCAATCCACACCATCGGAGGGCGCATGAAACGGGGACTCCACGCGATCGCGTGCGCGGCCGTCGCGCTGGTGCTGCCAGGCGCGGCATTCGCGCTGACCGACGGCAGCGCGCAATACGACGACTGCATGCTGGGCGCGCTGCGCGAGAGCCGCAACGGCGCGGCCGCGCAACTGATCCAGCGCTCGTGCGACGCGCTGTACCGCAACAACGCGATGCTGCTGCCGCGCGAGCGGCGCTTTCACGAGTGCGTCGTGCAGTCGTTGCCGGGCGTGCGCGACAACTACGCGATCCAGCAGATCATGGCGATCTGCTCGCGGCGCGGCGAGATGTGAGCCGGCGCCGAACGCCGGGCGCCGCGCATTGGTCTGCCGGCGTCGCCAACGAAAAAGGGCCTGCGCGATGCAGGCCCTTTCGTTTCAGCGGTCCGACCGATGTGCGGCGTTCAGAACGACGCGACCATCGAGCCCTTGAACTGCTTCTTGATGAATTCCCGTACTTCCGCCGACTGGTACGCCTTCACCAGCTTCTTCACCCACGGCTGATCCTTGTCCTTCGCGCGCACGGCGATCAGGTTCGCATACGGGCTCGTCAGCGATTCGAGCGCGATTGCGTCCTTGGTCGGCTGCAGGTTCGCGGCGAGCGCGTAGTTCGTGTTGATCACGGCGGCGTCGACATCCGACAGCACGCGCGGCAGTTGCGCGGCGTCGAGCTCGGAAATCTTCAGCTTCTTCGGGTTCTCGGCGATGTCGAGCACCGTCGCGTTGTTGCCGCCCGTGCCGGCGCCGGCCTTCAGCTTGATCACGCCTTGCGTCTGCAGCAGCAGCAGCGCGCGGTTCTCGTTCGACGGATCGTTCGGCACCGCGACCTTCGCGCCCTGCGGCAGGTCCTTCAGCGCCTTGAACTTCTTCGAGTACACGCCGATCGGCGAGATGTAGGTCAGGCCCGCGCTGACGATCTTGTAGCCGCGCTGCTTCACCTGGCTGTCGAGGTAGGGCTGGTGCTGGAAGCTGTTCGCGTCGAGGTCGCCCGCATCGAGCGCCGCGTTCGGCTGCACGTAGTCGTTGAACTCGATGACCTTCACGTTCAGGCCTTCCTTCTCCTTCGCGACCTTCTGCACGAGCTGCCACACTTCCGCATCCGGGCCGGCGACCGTGCCGACCTTGATGACCTTGTCCTCGGCGTGCGCGCCCGCCGACAGCGTCAGCGCGGCACCGGTGGCCAGCACGGAAAATACCTTCAGGAGACTGCGACGCTTCATCTGTTTCTCGCTTGCTTGCTAACTAAAAATGGGGCGCGATACGGGTATCCCCGAACTCGCAGGAAGGGGCAAATGGTGTCACAGGATCGGCCGGAAGTGAAATACATCCCGCTCATATGGGTATGCACCGCGGCAGTGCCGGCAGACGATGCGCGGCTCGGCCGTTAGTTGCGTTCAGTGCACGCGGGCACCGGCATCGGCGACCCGGAACGCGCCGATCGCGTCGCGCAGCCGCCCGGCCTGCTCCTGCAGCGACGCAGCGGCCGCGGTGGCCTCCTCGACGAGCGCCGCGTTCTGCTGCGTGACCTGATCCATCTGCGTGACTGCGCGCCCGACCTGCGTGATGCCGCTCGCCTGCTCTTCGGACGCCGCCGCGATCTCGCCCATGATGTCGGTCACGCGCGCAACCGCCTGCAGGATCTCGCCCATCGTCGTGCCGGCCTGGCCGACCAGCGTCGAGCCGTTGCGCACGCGCTCGACCGAATCGACGATCAGTTCGCGGATCTCCTTCGCCGCCGTCGCGCTGCGCTGCGCGAGCGATCGCACCTCGCCCGCGACCACCGCGAAGCCGCGCCCCTGCTCGCCGGCCCGCGCGGCCTCGACCGCCGCGTTCAGCGCGAGGATGTTGGTCTGGAACGCGATGCCCTCGATCACGCCGATGATGTCGGCGATCTTGCGCGAGCTGTCGTCGATCTCGCCCATCGTGCCGATCACGCGACTGACGACGTCGTTGCCCGCCCGCGCGATCTCCGATGCGTTGTTCGCGAGCCCGCTCGCCTGCCGCGCGTTGTCGGCGTTCTGCTTCACCGTCGCGGTCAGCTGTTCCATGCTCGCGGCCGTTTCCTCGAGCGATGCGGCCTGCTCCTCGGTGCGCTGCGACAGGTCGTCGTTGCCGGACGCGATCTCGCGGCTCGCCGACGCAATCGACTCGGCCGACTGGCGGATTCCGCCGATCGTCGCCTGCAGGCGCGCCTGCATGTCGCGCATCGCCGCCATCATGCTCGTGTCGTCGCCCGCACGCACCGGCACCGGCCGCGTGAGGTCGCCCTGCGCGATGCGCGTTGCCAGCGCGGCCGCTTCGTCCGGCTCGCCGCCGAGGCTGCCGCGAACGTTGCGAATGATCACGAGCATCGCCGCGCTGATCACGAAACCGATCACGAACACGACCGCGAGGTGGCCGAACAGCGTCCGGTAATAGACGGTATCGATGTCCTTGAGGAACACGCCGCTCGAGATGTTCCAGTCCCACGGCGCGAAGCGCGTGACGTAGCTGATCTTCGGCACCGCGGTCTCGCTGTGCGGCAACCGCCCGCGATACTCGGCGAAGCCGCTGCCGGTCGCCTTCGCCGCGTTCAGGATCGTGACGAACAGCGGCTTGCCGTCCGGGTCGAGATAGTCGCCGACCTGGGTGCCGACCAGCTTCGGCAGCGTCGGGTGCATCAGCACGACGGGTTTCGAATCCATCACGAACACATAGCCCGACTCGCCGTAGCGCATCGCGGCCAGGCTCGCGAGCGCGTCGCGCTTCGCGTCAGCCTCAGGCAGCGTGCCACTCTGGACGAGCGCGTGATATGCGTTGACGATGCCGGTCGCCGAGTCGACCAGGTTGGCGATGCCGGCCTTGCGTTCGGCGAGCATCGTCGCGCGCGTCTCGTATGCGCTCCATGCGCCGACGCCGAGCAAGCCGATCCATACCAGCGCAAGCGCGAGCCACAGCTTGCGATTCAAACTCATTCTGCTCATCTGCGTGCCTCGTTGTCGAAGTCGATTCCCGCATACGCGCGAACGGCCGGTCGCGCGCAAACGGTTGCCCCCGTATTTACGGCAGCGAGACTTACAACTTGAATACACGCGCGACGGCCGGCACGACACGCGACGGCCGCTGTGCTAAAAAGACCGGCTGACCGGCACACGACGCGCCGGCGACATTCCAGGGCCATCCATGTACGTCATCGACATCCACTACAACGCGTCGCTCGAGCGCATCGACGATGCGCTCGAACGCCACCGTGCGTATCTGCAGCCGCTGTTCGAGCGCGGCATCTTCATCGCGGCGGGGCCGAAGGTGCCGCGCGAAGGCGGCGTGATCCTCGCGGCCCGCATCGACCGCGACGAACTGGACGCGATCCTCGAGACCGATCCGTTCGTGACCGAAGGGCTCGCGACGTACCGTGTGACGGAATTCCGGATCACGCGTGCCGCGCAGGGCTTCAACGTGCCGGCACTGCCGTAACGCGCGCCGGCGCGCGAATACGCGCACGCACGCCGCCTCGCGAGGCGGCGAATGCAGATCGAGGGGAAACGGGAGGAATGCGTGACGGCGCGGCGCGGCCGTCACGCGTTTCGCCGGGCGACCGCCCGGGCGAACATGCGGCGCGCGCCGCTCAGTCGACCAGCAGCTTCAGGTCGTGGACCCACGGGCCGGGGCCCTGGCCGTCGCGCACGAACAGGCGCAGCTTGCCGTCGCGGTCGAACACGTAGCTCGCGGCGGTGTGATCCATCGTGTAGCTGCCGGGCGTCTTGCCGGGCACCTTCGCGTAGTACACGCGGAAATCCTTCGCGACCTTCTTGAGCGCCGCTTCGTCGGCCGGCCGCAGGCCGATGAACGACGGATCGAACGCGGGCACATACTGGCCGAGCAGCGCGGGCGTGTCGCGCTCCGGATCGACGGTGACGAACAGCACCTGCACGCGTTTCGCGGCGTCGGGCCCGAGCTGCTTCAGTGCCTCGGACAGTTCGGCCATCGTCGTCGGGCAAACATCCGGACAGTGCGTATAGCCGAAGAACATCACGACCGCACGGCCCTTGAAGTCGGCGAGCGTGCGCACCTTGCCCGTCGTGTCGGGCAGCGAGAAATCGCTGCCGAACTGCGTGTTGCCGGTGATGTCGAGATTCTGGAATTTCGGCGCGTTGTCGCAGCCGGCGAGCAGCGTGGCTGCCGCGAATGCGCACGCGAGCATCCAGCCTTGGCGCGCGCGGCGCCCGAACCATGAATGGAGCATTGCGTTCAAACCGTGCGGTTACACGCCGAGCAGCGGGCGTGCATAGTGATCGACGAGCAGCGCGGCGAACAGCAGCGACAGGTAGACGATCGAGTAACGGAAAGCCTTGCGGGCGAGTTCGTCCGAATAGTCGCGGTGGATCTTCCATGCATACGCGAGGAACACCGCGCCGAGCAACACCGCGCTCGTCAGGTAGACGGCCCCGCTCATCCCGGAGATGAACGGCATCAGCGTGACCGCGAACAGGATCACCGTGTACAGCAGGATGTGCAGCCGCGTGAATTTCTCGCCGTGCGTGACGGGCAGCATCGGCAGGCCCGCGTTTTCGTAATCCTTACGGCGATACAGCGCGAGCACCCAGAAATGCGGCGGCGTCCACACGAAGATGATCAGCACGAGGATCCATGCATCGCCGGGCACCGCGCCGGTGACCGCGGCCCAGCCGAGCGCCGGCGGCATCGCGCCCGATGCGCCGCCAATCACGATGTTCTGCGGCGTCATCGGCTTGAGCAGCAGCGTGTAGATCACCGCGTAGCCGACGAACGTCGCGATCGTCAGCCACATCGTCAGCGGATTCGTGAACGTATAGAGCGTCCATGCGCCGACGCTGCCGAGCACGGCCGAGAACAGCAGGATCTGCGGGGTCGTGATCTCGCCGCGCGCGGACGGACGCCATGCGGTGCGCCGCATCATCGCGTCGATTTTCTGTTCGACGAGGCAGTTGATCGCGAACGCCGCGCCGGCCAGCAGCCAGATGCCGACGGTGCCGCCGATCAGCACATGCCACGGCACCATGCCCGGCGTCGCGAGAAACATGCCGATCACCGCACAGAACACCGCGAGCTGCGTGACACGCGGCTTCGTCAGCGCCATGTACTGCGAGAACCGGCTACCGGGCGATTGGGAAAGGGTGCTTTGCATGGGGACGGTCACGCCGGGGCGGCGTCGCGCGCGGGCTGCACGACACGGCCGGGGCGGCTTGAAAGGATGCGAAAGTTTAACATGACGACGAGCAGCAGCAGGATCGCGGCGCCGCCGTTGTGCGCGACGGCGACCGGCAGCGGCCACTGCAGCACGATGTTGGTCAGGCCCGTCAGGAACTGCAGCAGGACCACCAGCAGCACGCCGTTCGCGGGCCGGCGCAACGACTCGAAGCGGCGCATCTTCAGCGCGAACGCGATCAGGTATGCGACGACGACGAACGCGAACGTGCGGTGGGTCCAGTGGATCGCGACCAGCGCGTCCTGCGTGATCGCATCGCCATCCTTCGTCATGCCGAGCGCGCGCCACAGATGGAAGCCCTGCTCGAAGTTCATCGGCGGAATCCACTGGCCGTTGCAGGTGGGGAAGTCGGTACACGCGAGCACCGCGTAGTTGGTGCTCACCCAGCCGCCGAGCGCGATCTGCACGACCAGCAGCACCAGCGCCGCGAGCGCGGCCGCGCGGTAGCGGCCGGCCTCCGGGTCATGCGACGGCAGCGGCGTCTGCCGCGCCGCGAGCCAGCCGAGCGTGCCGAGCAGCGTGAGGCCGAGCAGCAAGTGGGTCGTGACGATCACCGGCTGCAGCTTCATCGTGACCGTCCACGCGCCGAACACGCCCTGCACGACGATCAACAGCAGGAGGCTCGTCGGCCACCACGGCGACACGTGCAGCGGGCGGCGGCGCAGTCGCGCGGACCACGCAATCACGACCTGCGCGATGATCAGCACGCCGATCGCCATCGCGAAATAGCGGTGGATCATCTCGATCCACGCCTTCGTCATGCTGACGGGGCCGGTCGGCATCGCCTGGTGCGCGGCCGTGATCGCGGCGTGCGCGATGAACGGCGACGACGTGCCGTAGCAGCCGGGCCAGTCCGGGCAGCCGAGGCCCGAATCGGTCAGCCGCGTGAAGCCGCCGAACATCACCAGGTCGAGGGTCAGGAACGTGGTGATCCACACCAGCTTGCGGAACTTGTCGTCGTCGGCCTTCACCCACACGTACGACAGCGGCAGCAGCGCGATGCAGAGGCCGATCAGGCCGAGTTGCAGTAGATACGACATCGAATGGTTGCCTCGCCGTCTCGCCTTAGCCGATGCTCGACCACTTCAGCAGCTTCGTGACGTCCGTCTTGATCTTGCTGGGGTTCGGGTTCTTCGGGAAACGCATCATCAGGTTGCCGCTCGGATCGACCATATAGATGTGGTCGCTGTCCTGGGTGCCGGCTTCTGCCGGCAGCCACGCGGCGACCGCGGCCGGATCGGCGATCAGCCGGCGCGTGTCCGGGTAGGCCTCCAGCACCTTCGGCGGTACCGCGCCCGCATCGCTGCGCAGCCACACCATCGTGATCCGGTGCCGCTCGCCCGCCTGCGTGACGCGGATCTGGCGCATGAAGTAGAGCTTTTGCGCGCAGGCGTCGTCGCACGCGCTGCGGTCGGTCATCACGAACAGCCACACGCCGCGCAGCGACGACAGCGGCACCGTCTTGCCGGTTTCATCGGTCACCTGCAGGTCGGCCGGAATCGGCCGCTGAGGCTCGATCAGCGTGCCGTAGTTGGTCGAACCGCCCTTCGGCTTGATCACGTAATAGGTGAAGTACGACGCGATGATCGGCGCTGCGCACACGAGACCCAGCAGCACGAGCATCCAGCGGCCGCGCTTGCGGGCCGCGGGCGAGATCGGCGCTGCGGCCGGACCCTGACGGGAAGATTGCATGGACAAATCAGACCTCTCGAAACGAACCCGCGGCGCTTGCGCCGCGTCCTGGCATGGCGCTCACGCGCCGGCCGACTTCTTCGCCGCACGCCGCGCGGCGTACAGGCCGAAACCGAGCGCGGCCGCCGCCATGGCCCACCACTGAAACATGTAACCGTAATTGCGCTCGACGCCGGTCGTCGCCGCCGGCCAGTCGCGCACGAGCTTGTCGCCGTCGTCGCTCGTCTGCTGGATCACGAACGGCTGCAGCGGCAGCCCCGTTTCCTTCGCATACGCGGCGACGTCCAGGTTCTGCCGGATCTTCTGGTGCGCGGCCGAGCCGCCTTCGCCAAGCTCGAACGCGCGTGACGCATCGGCGCGCGCGATGCCTTCGATCTCGATGTCGCCGTCCGGCGTCGAAAACGGCTCGATCGCCGTGCGATCGGCGATGTTGCGCGGCAGCCAGCCGCGGTTCACCAGCACGACGCCGCCGCCCGAGAGTTTAAACGGCATCACGACGTAAAAACCCGGCTGGTCGTTATACGGCCGATTGTCGAGAAACACCGCCTGCTCCGGCAGGAAGCGGCCCCGTGCCCGCACGCGGTGGAATTCGATCGACGCGAGCGGAATCGGCTGCGCACCCACGTCGACCGGCGCCGCGTGCTCGTAGCGCACGATGCTCGCCTGCAGCGCTTCCTTCTGGTGCGCGCGGTCGCGCTGCCAGAATCCGAGGCGAATCGTGACCGCGACGACGACGAGAATCAGCAGCGCAGGCAGCCAGCGGATCTTCATCGGGCCACCCGCGAGGCGCATTCGCGAAAGCGAAGTGCGATAATTATCCTCTTCCTTTCGAATTGCCGTCGTCCGGTTCGTGTCATGCACATCCTCGTTCCCATCGCCTTCGTCCTCATCGTCGCCAGCATGGGCTCGGCGCTCTACTTCATGATGCAAGACCGCGGCCATACGAAACGCATGGTGTGGTCGCTTGCCACCCGCGTCGGGCTGTCGATCTCGCTGTTCCTGTTCATCCTGTTCGCGAACTGGATGGGCTGGATCCATTCGACCGGCCTGCCGATCGGGCGTTGATGCATTCGTTCGTGCCGGCGGTCGCCGTGACCGCCGCGACCGCTGTGACATTTCGCCGCACAACGGCACCACCAAGCAAAAGCGCCGCCTGACGGAGTCGCGGCGGCGCCGGGTTGGCGTTGAGCGCAGGCAACCAGCCGCTGCCCCGTCCCCGCCAATGAAAACGGCCCGCGCATCGCTGCGCGGGCCGTTCCTGCATTTACAGCCAGTAGACGACGACGTACAGGCCGAGCCAGACGACGTCGACGAAGTGCCAGTACCACGCGGCGCCTTCGAATGCGAAGTGGTGATCCGGCTTGAAGTGGCCGCGGATCATCCGCACCAGCACCACCGCGAGCATCGTGCCGCCAAGGAACACGTGGAAGCCGTGGAAGCCCGTCAGCAGGAAGAACGTCGAGCCGTACACGCCCGAGTTCAGCGTCAGGTTCAGTTCGTTGTACGCGTGGTAGTACTCGAAGCCCTGCATGAACAGGAAGCAGACACCGAGCACGAGCGTCGCGGCCAGCCAGGCGATCGCCTTGTTGCGGTGATCGTCGCGCAGCGCGTGGTGCGACACCGTCAGCGTCGCGCCCGACGCCAGCAGGAACGCGGTGTTCAGCGTCGGGACCGGCCACGGGCCCATCGTCTTGAAGTGACCGGCGAGCGCAGCGGGGCCTTCGTTCGGCCACACGGCGGAGAAGTCCGGCCAGATCAGCTTGTAGTCGAGGCTGCCGAGCTGGTGCAGCGCGATTTCACGCGCATAGAACAGCGCGCCGAAGAATGCGCCGAAGAACATGACTTCGGAGAAGATGAACCAGCTCATGCTCCAGCGGTACGACTTGTCGACGTTCTTGCCGTAATGACCGCCTTCCGACTCGGCGATCGCGTCGCCGAACCAGTGATACAGCGTGAAGAGCAACCACAGCAGGCCAAGCAGCGCCGTGTACGGAGCCCAGTCGTGACCGTTGATCCACAGCGCCACCGACGCGAGCATGACCAGCAGGCCGATGGCCGCGCTGATCGGATGCTGCGACGGATGCGGCACGAAATAGTACGGGGTCTGGTTTTGACCGCTCATGCTTGATTCTCCACTTCAGTCCAATTTGTGTACCGGAAACCGCTCCGGCTGTATTTCTTGCACGGCGCGTGCCGCCGCCGCGCTTTCCCGCACGCGGCGCCCGGGCGCCACGCACTGCATTCTTTCGTGGCCGCGGGCCGCGGGCCTCAGCCCACGACCGCGCGCACGATCAGGATCAGCACGCCGATGAACACACCGGCCGCGATCAACGCGACGATCAGCACGTGCAGCGGATTGAGCTGCGTCGCATCGGCCTCCAGGTCGCGCCGCTTGCGCACCCCGAAGAACGACCACAACACCGCTCGCAACGCCTGGCCGAACGACCCGCTCCGCTTGGTCTCTGTCACCGCCCCGTCTCCATCGTCATGCGTCCGGCTTCGCCGCGCCCTGCGCCGCCGTCTTGCGCGGTGCCGGCGCCGGCGCGGCCGGCGTGTTCAGCTCGAAGAACGTGTACGACAGCGTGATCGTCTTCACATCCTTCGGCAGCTTCGGATCGATCACGAACACCACCGGCATCTTGCGCGACTCGTTCGCGGCCAGCGTCTGTTGCGTGAAGCAAAAACACTCGATCTTCTTGAAGAATTCCGTTGCCTGCTTCGGCGCGTAGCTCGGAATCGCCTGCGCCACCATCGGCCGGCCCTGCCCGTTGGTCACGTCGTACACGATCGTCGTCAGTTCGCCCGGATGCACGTCGAGGCTGTTGTGCTCCGGCTTGAACCCGAGCGGGCCGCGCGCATTCGCATCGAACTCGACCGACACCGTGCGGCTGTAGTCGACCTGCGTGTTCTTCGCCTCGCGTTCGCTGACATCGCGCTGCACCAGGTTGTTGATGCCGGTGATCTGGCAAATCGCGCGATACATCGGAATCAGCGCGAAGCCGAAGCCGAACATCAGCCCGGCCACGACGAAGAGCTTCATCAGCATCGAACGATTGAACGCGCGATCGACGGCGCCCTCTTCCGGCTTCGACATACGACTACTTCCTCGCTACTGCGTCAGTTGCTGCATCAGTGAGTGGACAGCCACCACTGCTTGATCACGACACCCACAAAAAAAACGGCGGCGATGACGAGCAGGGTGAGGCCGAGCCGCTTGTTGCCCGCGCGAATCTGCTCGGGCGTTCGTCTTTCTTGTGGATTCCGGTTCATCTGAAACTTCGGTTCCGCGCCCGCCGCGCCTGCCTGCGCGGCAGGCAACGGCGGAACGCTGGGTGAAACTTATTCGACGTGCGGCGGTTGCTCGAACGTGTGGAAGGGAGCCGGGCTCGGCACCGTCCACTCGAGGCCCGTCGCGCCATCCCACGGCTTGTCCGACGCCTTTTCCAGCTCGCCGCCGCCACGGTAGGCCGGCAGCGCGACCGCGAACAGGAAGTACACCTGCGCGAGGCCGAAGCCGAATGCACCGATCGTCGCCACCTGGTTGAAGTCCGTGAACTGCGCCGGGTAGTCCGCATAGCGGCGCGGCATGCCCGCGAGACCGACGAAGTGCATCGGGAAGAACGTCAGGTTGAAGAAGATCATCGACGACCAGAAGTGGATCTTGCCGCGCGTCTCGTTGTACATCCAGCCCGTCCACTTCGGCGCCCAGTAGTACCAGCCCGCGAACAGCGCGAACAGCGACCCGGCCACGAGCACGTAGTGGAAGTGCGCCACCACGAAGTAGGTGCCGTGGTACTGGATGTCGAGCGGCGCCATCGCCAGCATCAGGCCCGTCAGACCGCCGAACGTGAACACGAACAGGAAGCCGATCGCGAACAGCATCGGGGTTTCGAACGTCATCGAGCCGCGCCACATCGTCGCGAGCCAGTTGAACACCTTCACGCCCGTCGGCACCGCGATCAGCATCGTCGCGTACATGAAGAACAGCTGACCGGTGACCGGCATGCCCGTTGCGAACATGTGGTGCGCCCAGACCATGAACGACAGGATCGCGATCGAAGCCGTCGCGTACACCATCGAGCTATAGCCGAACAGCGTCTTGCGTGCGAACGCCGGGATCACCTGCGACACGATCCCGAACGCCGGCAGAATCATGATGTACACCTCGGGGTGGCCGAAGAACCAGAAGATGTGCTGATACATCACCGGGTCGCCGCCGCCTGCCGCGTTGAAGAACGACGTACCGAAGTGGCGGTCGAACAGCACCATCGTGATCGCGCCTGCCAGAACCGGCATCACGGCGATCAGCAGGTACGCGGTGATCAGCCAGGTCCATGCGAACATCGGCATCTTCATCAGCGTCATGCCCGGTGCGCGCATGTTCAGGATCGTCACGACGATGTTGATCCCGCCCATGATCGACGATGCGCCCATGATGTGGACCGCGAAGATCGCGAAGTCCATGCCCGGGCCCATCTGCGTCGACAGCGGTGCGTACAGCGTCCAGCCGGCGGCCGTCGCGCCGCCCGGCGCGAAGAACGAACCGACCAGCAGCACGGCCGCGACCGGCAGCAGCCAGAAGCTGAAGTTGTTCATCCGCGCGAACGCCATGTCGGACGCGCCGATCTGCAGCGGAATCATCCAGTTCGCGAAGCCGACGAACGCCGGCATGATCGCGCCGAACACCATGATCAGGCCGTGCATCGTCGTGAGTTCGTTGAAGAACTCCGGACGCATGATCTGCAGGCCCGGCTCGAACAGCTCGGCACGGATGCCGAGTGCCATCACGCCGCCCGACAGGAACATGATGAACGAGAACAGCAGGTACAGCGTACCGATGTCCTTGTGGTTGGTGGCGAACAGCCAGCGACGCCAGCCGTGCGGGGCTTCGTGCGCGTGGTCGTCGTGCGCGTGGTCCGCGGCTACGTCGTGCCCGATGCTAGACATGAGAATCTCCTAATGCGAATACGTCGACTAACTCAGCGACACGTCAAGCCGCCGGCCCGATCTCGACCCGCCGGGCTTCCTTGGCGTCAGCCCCGCCCGTGATCGTTTCCGGCTTTTTGAGAATAATGTGGTCTTCCGCCACGCCTGCTGCCTTCAGCGCGTCGCGCACGGCCTGTGCACGATGCTTGGCGAGTTCGGCGTTCGCGTCGGCCGAGCCCGACTTGTCGGTGAAACCCGACAGCGCGAGCTTCGCGTCCGGATGTGCCTTCGCATAGTCGGCCGCTGCGGCGATCGCCGCTTTCGCGTCGGCCGGCAGCACGCTCTTGCCGGTCTCGAAGTAGATCGTCGACAGCGCAGCCGATGCTGCCGCCGGTTCCGCGCCCGACGCGGCTTGCGCCGGTGCCGAGGCCGCTTCGGCCGGAGCCGCCGCGCCTGCCGCGTCTTCCGGCATCTTGCCGTTGCGCGCGTCAGCCACTTGCTTCGGCTGCAGCAGGTCGTTCTTGTGGTTGCCCCACGAATTGCGCTCGTACGTGATGACCGATGCGATGTCGAGGTCCGACAGCGATGCCCACGACGGCATTGCGCCCTTGCCGTGCAGCACGCGCTCGACGTGACCGGCGATCGGGCCGTTCACGATCTGGCTGCCGTCCATCGCCGGGAAGGCGCCGAGGCCCTTGCCGTTCACCTGGTGGCAGGCCGCGCAGTTCGCCTTGTAGACTTCCTCGCCGTGCGCGACGAGTTCGGCCATCGTGTAAACCTTGTTCGGATCGACCGAAGCGCTGGCCAGCTTGGCCTTCTGCGCGGCGACCCACTTCGCGTAGTCGTCGTCCGACAGCACGACGACCACGACCGGCATGAACGCGTGTTCCTTGCCGCACAGTTCGGTACAGAAGCCGCGGAACGTGCCGACCTTGTCGGCCTTGAACCACGTGTCGCGCACGAAGCCGGGAATCGCATCCTGCTTCACGCCGAACGCGGGCACGTACCACGAGTGGACGACGTCGTTCGCGGTCGTGATGATGCGGATCTTCTTGTTGACCGGCACGACGAGCGGATTGTCGACTTCCTGCAGGTACGTCTCGGTGATCGGCTTCTTGCCCATCACTTCGTCACGCGGGGTGCTGAGCGTCGACAGGAAGCTGATGCCCTCGCCCGGGCCCTTCACGTAGTCGTAGCCCCACTTCCACTGGTAGCCGGTGACCTTGATCGTGAGATCGGCGTTGGTCGTGTCCTTCATCGCGACGACGGCCTTCGTGGCCGGCAGCGCCATCAGCACGACGATGATGAACGGCACGATCGTCCAGATGATTTCGACGGTCGTGCTTTCATGGAAATTGGCGGCCTTGTGGCCCTTGGATTTGCGGTGCGCGAAGATCGAATAGAACATCACGCCGAACACGCCGACGAAGATCAGCGTACACAGGATCAGCATCATCGTGTGGAGATCGTAGAGCTCCTCGGCGATCTTCGTGACCGGCGGCTGAAAGTTGATCTCGTTGACGCGGGGGCCGCCCGGGCTATCACCGACCGCCAGAGCAGCGCCGGCAAAGAGCAATCCGCTGCATGCCAGCACGCCCGTGAGGGCTCGCTTGATTGTTTTCATAGCATCCTTACCCAAAATTTCCATTCAAACCCTCCCCCGTCGCAAGCCGTCGACCCGTTCCGGTCGATGCCCGCGCCTCGTCAGCCGCAGCGCCTGAGCGATACGCGCAGTTCGTCGGCGAACTGCGCACGCTTGTGCTGCGCGAGATGCTGCCCAATTACGACGGTCTGCCCGCGCGATACCAGTCGAATCGGATCGCGTGGCGTCGCACCCGACTCGACCCGCACCCAGCGCGGGTTGAATTCGATCTGCGTGAACCGCTCCGCATCCATCCGCTCGATCACGAGCCGGTGCGGAAACAGCCTGATGCGCTCGTAATCGACCGCATGACGGGCGTAGACCGCAAACGCGACGCCTACCGCCAGCAATTCGATTCCGGTGAAGGGCATGACGAGCCAGGCCCCCCGCCACATCAGCAATGCCGCGATCACCAGCGAGAAGCCCGCGAGCGACGCGTAAAACAGCACGAACTGGCGCGGCGACACCGAACAGTTGCGTTTCATGAGCCAGTCTTCGAGGACCGGCTCACCGTTCGTCGTCTCCGCCAAAACCCTCGCTGCTTCCATCGCCGCCTCACGCGAATGGCATGCGATGCATGCCTGCATCGGGCTCGCCGGCCCGTATTGCGGGGACCCCGGGACGACAAGCTGACGCATTATAGGCGGGTTCAATGGCATCCACAAGCAAGCGGCTATCGGCCCGCGAGCCAAGCGCCACAAGCTTCCCGGCCGTTTTTCACGTCAATTCGACCCCGCTTTGCGCCGCTAATTTCGGACATAACAAAACCCCTCTTTACCGCTTCACCGATTCTTCGGACGCCCCTTTCCGATATCTTCGATGCGCACGATCCCGTGCCCCTCGGCGGTCGTGCGCGGCACGGCCTTCCACGCGTGGCCGTAAATCACTTCGAACGTCAGCGGAATCGTGCCGTCCGCACGCCGGCGCGCTTCCAGCGCGTCGCCGAGCGCCGCGCGAAAGCGCCGCGCCGCATGCTGCGGCACCGCGCGGTCGAACGGATAGGCGCCCCAGCGACGCACGTCGGCCAGCAGGGAATCGGCGGTCTTGTACGTGACGGTCAGCACTTCCTGGTCCATCACCGGAATCTCGAAGCCGCTCTCGACGAGCATGTCGCCGAGGTCGTGCATGTCGACGAAATCGACGACGCGCGCGGCGGGCGGCGCAATGCCGAGCGCCGCTTCGGCGTCCGCGCAGGCCGCGCGCAGTTCGCGCAGCGTGTCGGGGCCGAGCGTGCTGAACATCAGCAGGCCGTTCACGCGCAGCACGCGCTGCCATTCAGGGAACACCGTATCGGGACGCGAATGCCAGTGCAGCGCGAGATTCGACCAGATCAGGTCGAACGCGCCGGCCGCGAACGGCAGCATCGAGAAGTCGGCCTGCGCGACGCGCGGGCCGCGCTGGCCCAGCGCCCGGCCGAGCGACGCGGGCAGCCAGCGGCGCCAGCTCGTCTGCTCGACCTCGCGCTGGCCCGCCCGCGCGAGCATCGCGCCGGACAGGTCGACACCGAACACCGGCGCTTCGGGAAAGCGCGCGCGCAGCGCCGGCAGGTCGTCGCCCGGCCCGCAGCCCGCGTCGAGCACGGCCGCGGGGCTCACCTTGATGTATTCGAGGCGCTCGTTCATCCGCTGCGCGATCTCGCGCGGCAGGAACGCGACCGCGTCGAACGCGGCGGCACGGCGATCGAAGATCCGCCGCAAACGCCGGGCGTCATTGGCCGGACGGCCGGTTGAAGTCGAAGCTGGGGACATGTCAGGCACACTGGCGAAGAGCCCGAAGTATACTCGCTCGCCTCGCTGCCTTCAGCGAGACGGGGCCGCCAGGAGTGTTCGCGATGGATCGCCGTTTCGCCCCGCGCCCAATGCGCGTCGTTTTGTCGCAGGTTCGTGCGCTAGCCGTGCGCGTCGTCGCACTCGCGTTGCCGAATCGGTGCGCGCTGTGCGGCAATTTGTCACATACGGTGATGTGCAGCGCCTGCGACGCCGCGTATTGGAACGAAGCGCGACTGCGCTGCGACGTCTGCGCGGTGCCGCTGGGTGCCGGGCAGCCGCGGCCGCGCCGAGCGCGCGGCCGGCATGATGGCGCCGGTTCCGCGTCCGCGTACCGATGCGACGCATGCCGCGCGACTCCGCCGCCGTTCGATGCGACGCTCGCGCTCGCCGATTACCGCGCCCCGCTCGACGGGCTCGCGCGCGGCCTGAAGTTTCATGCGCGGCTCGCGCTGGGTGCGGAATTCGCGGCCCGGCTCGCGCAGCGGGTCGACGACACGGACGCGATGCACGCCGCCGGCCGCTTCGACGTGATCGCACCGGTGCCGCTGTCGCGCGGACGGCTCGTCGCGCGCGGCTACAACCAGGCGTGGGCGATCGCGCGGCCGCTCGCGCGCCGGCTCGGCGTGCGCGCCGACGCGGCGCTGCTTGCACGCATGACCGAAACCGCGCCGCAGTCGCGGCTCGACCGGCGTGCGCGGCGCGACAACGTGCAGGCGGCGTTCGCGGCGGCGGGCGACCTCACCGGCCGCCACGTGGCGCTCGTCGACGACGTGATGACGTCCGGTGCGACGCTCGCGGCAGCCGCGAATGCATTGAAGGCGGCGGGTGCCGCGCGCGTGACGAATCTGGTTGCGCTGCGCACCGCCAGGGATTAATTAGTTAGAGAGGCCGGCCGCCCGCACGCGGCGACGGCCGTCACGAACCGGCCGGCCGGGACGGAATGCACGCTGCTCCGCCCCGGCCGGCCCAGCCAGACCCAACCATGTTCAACGTCGTCCTCGTCGCCCCAGAAATTCCGCCTAACACCGGCAACGTGATCCGCCTGTGCGCCAATACCGGCGCGCGCCTGCATCTGATCGAGCCGCTCGGCTTTCCGCTCGACGACGCGAAGATGCGCCGCGCGGGCCTCGACTATCACGAGTACGCGGAAATGCGCGTGCACCGCGACTGGGACGCGTTCGTCGCTACCGAAGCGCCCGATCCCGCGCGGATGTTCGCGTTCACGACCCGCGGCTCGGGCCGCTTCCACGACCATGCGTTCGTGCTCGGCGACTGGTTCGTGTTCGGCTCCGAAACGCGCGGCCTGCCGGCCGAATTGCTCGAACGCTTCCCGAACGAACAGCGCGTGCGCCTGCCGATGCGGCCAGGCAACCGCAGCCTGAATCTGTCGAATACGGTGGCCGTGGTCGTGTTCGAGGCGTGGCGCCAGGCCGGTTTCGAAGGCGGCGCCTGACGCGCGTCCGGCCCGAACCGCATCGCGCTGCGCGGCCACGCAACGTTAGCTGCGCGCGAGCCGCGCGCGATACAGGTCGTAGATATCGGATGAAAAACACGCGAATATCACGCGTGCGAGGTTCGGCGCCTGCGGCAGCATTTCGGCGACCGTGCCGACGGCGATGTCGACGGCCTCCTCGGCCGGATAGCGGTACACGCCACAGCTGATCGCCGGGAATGCGATCGAGGTCGCCGCCACTTCCTCGGCCAGCTCGATCGCGCGCCGGTAGCATGCGGCGAGCAGTTCGGGCTCGCCGCGCCCGCCGCCGTGCCACACCGGGCCGACCGCATGAATCACGTACCTCGCCGGCAACGCGTGGCCGCGCGTGAGCTTCGCGTCGCCGGTCTCGCAGCCGCCGAGCGTGCGGCACTCGGCCAGGAGGCCCGGGCCGGCCGCGCGATGGATCGCGCCGTCGACCCCGCCACCGCCGAGCAGCGAACCGTTCGCGGCGTTGACGATCGCGTCGACGTCGAGCGTCGTGATGTCGACGCGTTGCGCGTCGAACGTGGTGGAACCGATCTGCAGCATGACACCCTCCCGAAACGCCGGAGATTGTTCAAGCGTAGTGCGCTTTGGCGCCGCCCGCTTTGCGCGGGCGCGCCCGGCCGCAAAAATCGGTGTGATTCGTCAGTGTTATTCGGCGCGCGCGTCGCGCCGCAGCAGGCCGCTGACCGCATCGCGCGGTGCGACGCCGTCGAACAGCACGCCGCACACGGCTTCGGTGATCGGCATTTCGATCGCTTGCGCGCGCGCGAGCGCGAGCACGGCCTGCGCGCAGCGCACGCCTTCGGCCACGTGGCCGAGCGCGCCGAGGATGTCGTTCAGCGAGCGGCCGGCTGCCAGTTGCAGGCCGACCGTGCGATTGCGCGACAGGTCGCCCGTCGCGGTGAGGATCAGGTCGCCGAGGCCCGTGAGGCCCGTGAAGGTTTCCGCACGGCCGCCGAGCGCGACGCCGAGCCGCGACATTTCGGCGAGGCCGCGCGTGACCAGCGCGGCGCGCGCGTTCAGCCCGAGCCCGAGGCCGTCGGAGATGCCCGTCGCGATCGCCAGCACGTTCTTCACCGCGCCGCCGACCTCGACGCCGACCACGTCGTCACCCGTATAGATCCGCATCGCGCCGTGATGGAACGCGGCGAGCGTGCGCTCGCGGCACTCGGCGGAGGTGCTTGCGACCGTCAGCGCGACGGGCAGCGCGAGCCCGACCTCGCGGGCGAAGCTCGGCCCCGACAGCACGCCGTTGCTGTGCTGCTCCGGCAACTCGGCCGCGATCACCTGGTGCGGCAGCAGGTGCGTGTCGGCCTCGAAACCCTTGCAGACCCACACGATGTGCGCCGGCACGCAGCCGGCGTCGCGCATCGCGCCGAACAGCGTGCGCAGCCCGGCCACGGGCGCGGCGATCACGCACAGCGCGTCGTCCGCGGCGCCGTGCGCGAGCGCGGCGCCGAGATCGGCGTCGTAGCGCAGCGCATCGGGCAGCGCGATGCCGTCCAGATAGCGGGAATTTTCGTGCCGGGCCTGCAGCCCGGCGATCAGCGCGGCGTCGCGCGCCCAGAGAAGCGTATCGTGCCGCGCGGCCAGATGGCCCGCGAGCGCGGTGCCCCAGGCACCGGCGCCGAGAACGGCTACTTTCATACCCAGCACCGGTCCGGAGTGAAACGTCAGTTCAGCGTCGTGCCGTTCGGCGCGCCTGCCGCACCGGCCTGCTGCTGCTGAAGCTGCGCGAGACGCTGCTCGTACAGCGCCTGGAAGTTGATTTCCGCCAGGTGGATCGGCGGGAAGCCCGCACGCGTGATCGCGTCGGCGATGTTCGAGCGCAGGTACGGGAACAGGATCGTCGGGCAGGCGATGCCGACGAGCGGGTCGAGCTGTTCGTCGGGAATGTTGCGAATGTCGAAAATGCCGGCCTGCTTCGCTTCGATCAGGAACGCGACCTTGTCCTTCACCTTCGCGGTGACGGTGCCCGACACGACAACCTCGAACACGCTTTCCGCGAGGCGTTCGGCCTTGACGTCGACTTCGACTTCAACCGACGGCATGTCCTGCTCGAGGAAGATCGCCGGCGAATTCGGCTGCTCGAGCGACATATCCTTCAGGTAGACGCGCTGGATGTTGAAGAACGGTTGGTTTTCGACGTCGGACATGGTGTTTCCCTAAAAGTGGTGACGGGGCGGCCCGGCTTCACGCCGGCCGCCTCGGTTGATTCCTGCGCGCTCGAGCCGCGGCGCGACCGGCGGCCATTCTGCCCTAATCAGGCCGCTTGCAGAAGCGGCAAGAGGCCGCCTTCGCGGTCGAGCTTCGACAGATCGTCGTAACCGCCGACGTGCGTGTCGCCGATGTAGATCTGCGGCACCGTGCGACGGCCCGTGCGCGTCATCATTTCGTCACGGCGGGCCGGATCGCGGTCGATCAGCACCTTTTCGATCTGCTCGACGCCGCGCAGCTTCAGCAGGCGCTCGGCCTGGATGCAATACGGACACACCTGCGTGCTGTACATCAAAACCTTGCTCACTTCGCCACTCCTTGTTTGACGACCGGCATCCCGGCCTGCTGCCAGGCGGCGACGCCGCCCTCGAGCACGTGCACCTCGGCATAGCCCGCCGCCTCGACCTCGCGCGCCGCCTTCTGCGACTGCTGGCCATTCTGGCAGACGAGCAGCACGGGAGTGCTCTTGTTTTTCGCGATCTGCGCGATCTTCGCGCCGATCTCGCCGGCGGCGACCTGACGCGCCGACGGCAGATGGCCGGCGGCGAAGTCGGACGCGGTACGCAAGTCGATCACGATCGCGTTGCGGCGATTGATGAGCTGCGTCGCCTCCGCGGCCGACAGGCCGCCACGGCCGCGGCGCAGGGCCGGCCATGCGAGCAGGCCGCCGGAAACCAGCAGGATCGCGATAAGGGCCAGGTTCGTGTAATTGGTAAAGAACGTCACGGAATGCCGCCGGAAAAAGAGAAATCGGAAAAGGACAATCCTGCCATTATAAAATAACCGTCTTGCGCGATGGCGGACCCGGACCGGGTACCGCGCGACGCGCCCCGCTTCCCTATCACTACCGACCGCAAGATCCATGTACAAACTCGTTCTCATCCGCCACGGCGAATCGACGTGGAACAAGGAAAACCGCTTCACCGGCTGGGTCGACGTCGACCTGACCGAACAGGGTCGCAACGAGGCCTACCAGGCCGGCGAATTGCTCAAGGAGGCAGGCTACACGTTCGACATCGCGTACACGTCGGTACTCAAGCGCGCGATCCGCACGTTGTGGCACGTGCAGGACAAGATGGACCTGATGTATCTGCCGGTCGTCCACTCGTGGCGCCTGAACGAACGCCACTACGGTGCGCTGTCGGGCCTGAACAAGGCGGAAACGGCCGCCAAGTTCGGCGACGACCAGGTGCTCGTGTGGCGCCGCAGCTACGACACGCCGCCGCCGGCGCTCGAGCCGACAGACGAACGCGCGCCGTTCGCCGACCCGCGCTACGCGAAGGTGCCGCGCGAACAGCTGCCGCTCACCGAATGCCTGAAGGACACGGTCGCGCGCGTGCTGCCGCTGTGGAACGAATCGATCGCGCCGGCCGTCCGTGCGGGCAAGCAGGTGCTGATCGCCGCGCACGGCAACTCGCTGCGCGCACTGATCAAGTACCTCGACGGCATCTCGGACAGCGACATCGTCGGCCTGAACATCCCGAACGGCGTGCCGCTCGTGTATGAACTCGACGAGAACCTGAAGCCGATCCAGCACTACTACCTGGGCGACCAGGACGCGATCGCGAAGGCACAGGCCGCCGTCGCGAAACAGGGCAAGGCGGGCTGATACCCGCGATGCCGGGCATGCCGCCGCGCGCGCGGCCTGCCCGGCCCAACCCGGCGTGCGGCGCGAACCTTCGCGGCCCCGGTGCGGTCGAATCCGCTTTCGAATCCGCTGCGCGTCCGGCGGCACCCCGCCGGGAACCAGGGCTCCGGGGCCAATTCGCACCGTTCCACTGGGCAATCGGACGAACAGTTATACTTGTCCGCTACATCCCCGCTACCGCCACGCGCTTCCCGACCGCACCAGACTCTCTATGCGAATGAAATTGAAGAACATCGGCCTGATTGCCGCGGGCCTCGCCACGGGCGTATTCGCCACGCTGCAGGTTTCGGCGTCGGCCGAGCAGACCGCCACGGCGCCGCTTCCCCTCGACCAGCTCCGCCTGTTCGCGGAAGTGTTCGGCCAGATCAAGCGCGAGTACGTCGAACCGGTCGACGACAAGAAGCTGCTGACGGCGGCGATCAAGGGCATGGTGTCGAGCCTCGACCCGCATTCGTCGTTCCTCGACAAGACCGACTATGACGAACTGCAGGAGCAGACCAAGGGTCGCTTCGCGGGTCTCGGCATCGAGATCTCGCAGGAAGACGGTCTCGTCAAGGTGATCTCCCCGATCGAAGATACCCCCGCGTTCCGCGCCGGCATCCGTCCGGGCGACCTGATCACCCGCATCAACGACAAGCCCGTGCGCGGCATGACGCTCGACAAGGCCGTCAAGCAGATGCGCGGCGAGCCGGGCACCAAGGTCACGCTGACGATCTTCCGCAAGAGCGACGACCGCACGTTCCCGATCACGGTCACGCGCGCGATCATCAGGGTCCAGAGCGTGAAGATGAAGCTGCTCGACCCGGGCTACGCATACATCCGGATCACGAGCTTCCAGGAACGCACGACGCCCGATCTCGCCGCGAAGCTGCAGGACATCGCACGCCAGCAGCCGAATCTGAAGGGCCTGATCCTCGACCTGCGCAACAACGGCGGCGGCCTGCTGCAAAGCGCGGTCGGCGTCGCCGGCGCGTTCCTGCCGCCCGACTCCGTCGTCGTGTCGACCAACGGCCAGATCCCGGATTCGAAGCAGGTCTACCGCGACACCTACGACAACTACCGCCTGCCGTCCTTCGACGGCGATCCGCTGAAGAGCCTGCCGCCGGTCTTCAAGACCGTGCCGATGGTCGTGCTGACGAACGCGTATTCGGCGTCCGCGTCGGAAATCGTCGCCGGCGCGCTGCAGGATTCGAAGCGCGCGCAGATCATGGGCAAGACGACGTTCGGCAAGGGCTCGGTGCAGACGGTCCGTCCGATGACGGCCGACACCGCGCTGCGCCTGACGACGGCCTACTACTACACGCCGAGCGGCCGTTCGATCCAGAACAAGGGCATCACGCCCGACGTGCCGGTCGATCAGTACGCGGACGGCGATCCGGACGACGTGCTCGTGACGCGCGAGGTCGACTACACGAACCACCTCGCGAACACGCAGGATCCGAACGAGAAGAAGGAACAGGAGGAACGCGAGCAGCGCCGGATGGACCAGCTGCGCGTCCTCGAGGAGCAGAACGACAAGAAGACGCCGGAACAGCGCCAGAAGGACCGCGATCGCAAGCCGATCGAGTTCGGCAGCACCGACGACTTCATGATGCAGCAGGCGCTCAACAAGCTCGAGGGCAAGCCGGTGCAGGAATCGAAGTCGCTGCTCGCCGAAAGCACGACGAAGAGCCCTGCAGCCAAGGCCGCGTCCACCACGAAGGCGTCGGGCGCGAAGGCGGCCGCACCGAAGCCCGCGTCGGCACCGCAGTAAGCGCCGGCCGGCATCCGACGGGCCATCGCGGGAAGACCGCGATGGCCCGTTTTTCATGTGCGCCTAGAATGAATCGATACGCCGGCGCTTCCGCCCCGCTCACGACTTCCCCATGAACGACGATCAACTCCTCCGCTACTCCCGCCACATCCTCGTCGACGAAATCGGCATCGAGGCGCAGCAGCGCTTTCTCGACGCGCATGCGATCGTCGTCGGCGCCGGCGGTCTCGGCTCGCCGGCCGCGATGTATCTCGCGGCGTCCGGGGTCGGCACGATCACGCTCGTCGACGCCGACACGGTCGACCTCACGAACCTGCAGCGGCAGATCCTCCACGCGACCGCATCGGTCGGCCGCAGCAAGGTCGAATCGGGGCGCGACGCGCTCGCGCGGCTGAACCCGGAAGTGACCGTGCATGCGGTCGCGGCGCGCGTCGACGATGCGTGGCTCGACGAACATGTGCCGCGGGCCACCGTCGTGCTCGACTGCACCGACAACTTCGCGACGCGCCATGCGATCAACCGCGCGTGCGTCGCGCACGGCGTGCCGCTCGTGTCGGGCGCCGCGCTGCGCTTCGACGGCCAGATCAGCACGTTCGATTTCCGCGACCCGGCCGCGCCCTGCTACGCGTGCGTGTTTCCGGAAGACCAGCCGTTCGAGGAAGTCGCGTGCGCGACGATGGGCGTGTTCGCGCCGACGGTCGGCATCATCGGTGCGATGCAGGCCGCCGAAGCGCTGCGCGTGATCGGCGCGATCGGCACGACGCTCAACGGCCGGCTGATGATGCTCGATTCGCTGCGGATGGAATGGACGACGATGAAGATCGCGCGCCAGGCCGACTGCCCCGTGTGCCAGGGCCGGCACTGACGCGCGCGGGATGCATGCGCCGAACGGCGCATGCGTGACGTTTCGCAACCTTCGCGACGGTTCCGCGGTGCGGCCCGCGCCGCCTAGGCGGCCGCGTCCGCGCGCGGCTCCGCGACCGACAGGCGCTTGAGCGCCGCCTGCACTTCCTCCGGCTCGAATGCGGCCAGCACGTCGGCCGTGGGCTTCTCGAGCGCCTTCAGGTGCGCGCGCAGGATCTCCTGCTTCACCACCAGCAACTGGCTCGGGTGCATCGAGAACTCGGTGAGCCCCATCCCGAGCAACAGGCGCGTGAGCGCCGGATCGCCCGCCATCTCCCCGCACACCGACACCGACACGCCGGCCCGCTTCGCTTCGCGCAGCGTGTAGGCGATCAGGTGCAGCACCGCCGGATGCAGCGGGTCGTACAGGTGCGCGACCGCATTGTCCGCGCGGTCGATCGCGAGCGTGTACTGGATCAGGTCGTTCGTGCCGATCGACAGGAAATCGAAGCGCTTCAGGAACAGCGGCAGCGCGATCGCCGCGGCCGGAATCTCGATCATCGCGCCGATGCGCACGTTCGGATCGTACGCGAGCCCCGCGTCGTCGAGCTGGCGCTTCGCCTCGCGGATCAGGTCGAGCGTCTGGTCGATCTCCTGCGCGTGCGCGAGCATCGGGATCAGGATCTTCACCTGCCCGAACGCGGACGCGCGCAGGATCGCGCGCAGCTGCGTGAGGAACATCTGCGGCTCGGACAGGCTCCAGCGGATCGCACGCAGGCCGAGCGCCGGGTTCGGCGCCGTCTCGTAGCCTTCGTCGAGCGCCTCGAGCGGCTTGTCCGCGCCGACGTCGATCGTGCGGATCGTCACCGGCATGCCCTTCATCCACTCGACCGCGCGCTTGTACGCGGCGAACTGCTCCTCCTCCTCGGGCATCTCCTTCTGATGCATGAACAGGAACTCGGAGCGGAACAGCCCGACGCCGACCGCGCCGGCCTCGACCGCCGCCTTCGCGTCGTCGGGCAGCTCGATGTTCGCGTACAGCTCGATCTTCGTGCCGCACAGGGTTTGCGTCGGCGAGAACTTCAGCCGCTGCAGCTTGCGTTGCTCGAGCAGCTTCTCGGACTGACGGTACGAATATTCCTCGAGGACGATCGGCGCGGGATCGACGATCACGATCCCCTGGTCGCCGTCGACGATGATCAGGTCGTCCTGCCGGATCAGCGCGCTCGCATGCTGGACGCCGACCGCGGCGGGAATGCCGAGGCTGCGCGCGACGATCGCCGTGTGCGACGTGCGGCCGCCGAGATCGGTGACGAACGCCTGGAACGACTGCGACTTGAACTGCATCATGTCGGCCGGCGCGATGTCGTGCGCGACGACGATCATCTCGCTCTGACCTTGCGCGGCGGCGCCATCGAGCGCCTGCGACGCCGACGGCGCACCGGCGAGCGCTTTCAACACGCGCTCGACCACCTGCTCGATGTCGGCCTTGCGCTCGCGCAAGTATTCATCCTCGATGTCGTCGAAGTGACGCGTGAGCAGCTCGAGCTGCTCGGTCAGCGCCCATTCGACGTTGTAGCGTCGCGTGCGGATCAGGTCGATGGTTTCCTGCACGAGCATCGCGTCGCTCAGGATCATCGCGTGGACGTCGATGAACGCGGCCACTTCGGTCGGGGTGTCGTCGGTCAGGTCGGCGCGCAGCGCCTCGAGTTCGTGATGCACGACCTCGCGCGCCGTGCTGAAACGCGCGACCTCGGCGTCGATCTGGTTCGCCTCGACCAGGTAATGGGCGACGTCGAGCGCCGCCGGCGCGATCAGGTATGCTCGCCCGATCGCGATACCACGTGAGACGGGAATGCCATGCAGCGTGAAGGACACGCGCACCTCCTCTGTACATGTAAAGCCGCGGCACACTGCTGCGATGCGCTTATGACCCCGGTTAGCGATTATAAATTCCGTACCTCCATGCTGACTGCGTGCAGCGCAGCATTGCCATTTCCGCATCAATGCCGCGGACGAAAAAAATGCCGCGACAAGCGCGGCATTCTGCTTCGAAACGACAACGATCCCGCGCGGGGATCACTGACCTTCGCCGAACTTGTCCGCGATCAGCTTGAGCAGCGCATCCATCGCCTCGCGTTCGTCGGGACCTTCGGTCTCGATCGTCACGGTGCTGCCGATGCCCGCCGCCAGCATCATCACGCCCATGATGCTTTTTGCATTGATCTTGCGTCCGTTGCGCGTCATCCAGACTTCCGACTGGAAGTTGCCGGCCAGTTGCGTAAGCTTGGCCGATGCGCGTGCATGGAGCCCCAATTTGTTGACGATGGTGGTTTCTTGTTGAAGCATGGTTCTCGGTCGGGTCGGTCGCGGCCGCCGGCGACGTGCGTCGGCGGGTCGGTCTAAAACGGAAAACGGGGCAGTCAGTGCGATTCGGTGCGCGGTTGCGGCTCGGGCGGAATCGGCGCGCACTGGCCGCAGCCGACTTCGGTCGGCGGCGGCGGTGTGCCGGCCGCCACTTCGTGGACGCCCTTCGCGCCGCCGGACAGCGCCTTGTCGACGAGCTTGTCGAGCGGCACGGTACGGTAGCAGACGGCCCGCACCAGCATCGGCAGGTTCACGCCCGCCAGCACGCGCACGTTGTCGAGCTTCGCGAGCTGGCCCGCGATGTTCGCGGGCGTCGCGCCGTACATGTCGGTCAGCACGACGACGCCATTTTCTTCCCTGAGCCGCGCGAGCTCCGCGTGCGCGAACGCCATCACCTGGGTGGGATCGCTGTCCGCCAGCACGTCGATGCAGCCGATGCGCGCGGGCACGCCGCCGTAGATGTGCGCGATGCAGTCCCGCAGCGCGGTGGCGAGCGGTGCGTGCGCGATGATCAGAATCCCGGCCATGTCAGACTGCCCCCGGCCGCCCCTGGCGGGCCGACGCCCCGCAGCGGGGCAACGAGCGTAGCGAGTGAGGGAATCGTTTCATGTTCAGCCTTGCAACGGTTTCGGCCCGACCGCCGGGCCTTCGGCGCGCTGGTCGCGGCACCGGGCAAGCGGGCATTGTAGCAGGCCGGTCGAACCGCTCCGGCGACGGGGGACCTGCGCGGCCGCCGCCGGGCTTGCGCGGAAAGCGGGCTACGCGGCCGCCCGCTCCAGCGCGTCGATGAACATCGCGGCGACGTCGAAACCCGTCTGCTCCATGATTTCGCGGAAGCACGTCGGGCTCGTCACGTTCACCTCGGTCAGCCAGTCGCCGATCGCGTCGAGCCCGACCAGCAGCAGCCCGCGCGCGGCGAGCACCGGCCCGAGCGTCTCGGCGATCTCGCGGTCGCGCGCCGTCAGCGGCTGCGCGACGCCGAGCCCGCCCGCGGCGAGATTGCCGCGCACTTCGCTGCCTTGCGGAATCCGCGCGAGCGAATACGGCACCGGCTCGCCCGCGATCAGCAGAATGCGTTTGTCGCCCGCCGTGATCTCGGGGATGAACTTCTGGATCATCAGCGAGCGCGTGCCGTCGTGGCCGAGCATCTCGATGATCGCGCCGAGATTCATCCCGTCGGCCTTCACGCGGAACACGCCCATCCCGCCCATGCCGTCGAGCGGCTTCACGATCACGTCGCCATGCTCGGCGTGGAACGCACGCAAGCGCGCGGCGTCGCGCGTGACGAGCGTCGGCGCGACGAACTGCGGAAACTCGCCGATCGCCAGCTTCTCCGAATGATCGCGGATCGACTGGGGCTTGTTGAACACGCGTGCACCCGCGCGTTCGGCAAGCTCCAGCATCCAGGTGGCCGTCACATACTCCATGTCGAACGGCGGATCCTTGCGCATCAGCACCGCGCCGAACGACGTCAGCTGACGCGATTCGTGCGCGCCCGTCTCGTACCACGGATGGCGATGCAGGTCGGCCGTGTCGCCGACGATCGTCACGCGCTGCACGTCCGCCTCGACGCCCGAGCCCGTCCACGCGAGCTGGTGCGGCTGGCACGCGTATACCGCATGCCCGCGCCGCGCGGCCTCCGCCATCATCGCGTAGGTCGAATCCTTGTAGATCTTGAAGCGCTCGAGCGGGTCGGCGATAAAGAGAATGTCCATGCGGGTCCTGTACGTAGCGAAGCCGTTACACCTGGATGGCTTCGGGATCGGTCTTTTCCAGTTCGATCGACGACGCGATCAGCGACAGGCGCGCGACGACGCCGTACATGTAGAAACGGTTCGGCGGCGCGGCGCCCGGCTTCGCGCCGGCATCCGGCAGCGCGGTGTGCTCGAAGCCGAGCGGCACGTAGTGCATGCCGGGCGCGTTCAGGTTCTGGTCGCGCTCGCGGCCGCCGTGCGTGCGGTAGAAACCGCCGACCACGTAGCGGTCGATCATGTACACGACCGGCTCCGCGACTTCGTCGCCGACGCGCTCGAACGTGTAGACGCCTTCCTGCACGATCACGTCGCGCACCGCGAGGCCGGCCTTCGACTCGGCCATCTGCGCGCGCTCGGCCTTCGACATGCGGCCGATTTCGGCCGCGTCGTGCACGGTCATCACGCCGCGCCCGGCGGTGCCCGCGTCGGCCTTCACGACGACGTACGGCTTTTCGCTGATCCCGTATTCGCGATACTTGCGCGCGATCTTCTTCAGCACGCCGTCGATCGCGTCGGCGAGCGCCTGCTCGCCTTCATGGCCCTGCCAGTCGACGCCTTCGACGTGCGCGAAATACGGATTCACCATCCACGGATCGACGCCGACCATCTTCGCGAACTTCTTCGCGACGTCGTCGTAGCACGAGAAGTGCGTCGACTTGCGGCGCACGGCCCAGCCCGCGTGCAGCGGCGGCAGGAGGTACTGCTCGTGCAGGTTTTCCAGCACGGCGGGAATGCCGGCCGACAGGTCGTTGTTCAGCAGGATCGAGCACGGATCGAAATTCTTCAGGCCGAGACGGCGCTGCGAACGCTCGAGCGGTTCGAGCACGATCTTCTGGCCGTCGGCCAGCGTGATCGGCGTCATGTCGGTGATGCTCGGGTCGAGCGAGCCGAAGCGCACGTTCAGGCCGGCCTGGCGCATGATCGTCGCGAGCCGCGCGACGTTTTCCAGGTAGAACGCGTTGCGGGTCGGCAGCTCGGGAATCACGAGCAGATTCTTCGCGTCCGGGCAGATCTTCTCGATCGCGGCCATCGCGGCCTGGACGGCGAGCGGCAGCACTTCGGACGGCAGATTATTGAACGCGCCGGGGAACAGGTTCGCGTCGACGGGCGCCAGCTTGAAACCGGCGTTGCGCAGGTCCACCGAACAATAGAACGGCGGGGTGTGTTCCTGCCATTCGAGCCTGAACCAGCGTTCGATCGCAGGCGTCGCGTCGAGGATCTTCCGCTCGAGCTCGAGCAGCGGACCGTTCAACGCGGTAACGAGGTGGGGAACCATGAATCACTCGCGAGCGGGAGAATGAAGATTGTAGAGCAATTGCCCCGCCCATTTGGGGATTGTTCCCGGCTTCGCAAGGGTTTGGAGGAAGTTTTCGGCTATTGACCCGATAGCGTGAAGGGTTATGCGCTACGGCAGCACGCGGCGGGAGAAAAAAAGCCCGCCGGGCGGGCGGGCCGAAGTCGCTGCGCTCATTCGGGGCGGGCTCCGTCTGCGCGGCGGCCCGCCGTCATCCGTACGACTTATTCGACGTGCTCGCCGTGCAGCACCACGTCGAGGCCTTCGCGCTCTTCCTCTTCGGTCACGCGCAGGCCGATCGTCAGGTCGATCAGCTTCAGCAGCACGAAGCTCAGCACGCCGCTGTACACCAGCGTGATCAGCACGCCCTTCGCCTGCAGCAGCAGGCTGCCGTCGGCGCCGCCGATGTCCTTGACCGCGAACACGCCCGTCAGCAGCGCGCCGAGAATCCCGCCGATGCCGTGCACGCCGAACGCGTCGAGCGAATCGTCGTAGCCGAGCTTCGACTTGAGCCAGGTCGCCGACCAGAAGCACACGACGCCCGCCGCGATACCGATCACGAGCGCACCCGTCACGCCGACGAAGCCGGCGGCCGGGGTGATCGCGACGAGGCCCGCGACCGCGCCCGACACGATGCCGAGCACCGACGGCTTGCCGTGCGAGATCCATTCGGCAAACATCCAGCCGAGCGCCGCGCACGCCGTCGCGACTTGCGTCGTCAGCATCGCGAAGCCGGCACGGCCGTCGGCCGCGACCGCGGAGCCCGCGTTGAAGCCGAACCAGCCCACCCACAGCATCGAGCCGCCGATCATCGTCAGCACGAGGTTGTGCGGCGCCATCGACTCACGACCGAAGCCGACGCGCTTGCCGAGCATCAGGCACGACACGAGGCCCGCGATACCGGCGTTGATGTGCACGACGGTGCCGCCCGCGAAGTCGAGCACGCCGTCGGCCGACAGCCAGCCGGTCGGCTCCCACACCATGTGCGCGATCGGCACATAGACGATCAGCGACCAGAGCGCCATGAACACGAGCATCGCCGAGAACTTCATCCGGTCGGCGAACGCGCCGCAGATCAGGGCCGGCGTGATGATCGCGAACGTCATCTGGTAGACGAAGTAGACCGATTCCGGAATCGTCGTCGCGAGGTGGCTGACGGTCAGCGTGGTCGCCTTGTCGCCCTTCACGTAGCTCATGCCGTGCAGGAACGCGCGCGACAGCCCGCCGATGAAGCCGTTGCCCGGCGTGAACGCGAGGCTGTAGCCGACCACCGTCCACAGCACCGTGATCACCGCGGTGATCGCGAAGCTCTGCATCACGGTCGCGAGCACGTTCTTCTTGCGGACCATGCCCGCGTAGAACAGCGCGAGGCCGGGGATCGTCATGAACAGCACGAGCGCGGTGGACGTCAGCATCCACGCGGTGTCGCCGGCACTGATCTTCGACGAATCGACGGAGAACGGCTCGGTCGGCGCGGCGGGTGCGGCCGGCGCGGACGCGGCGGCAGCGGCCGATGCGTCGGAGGCGGCGCCCGAAGCGGGTGCGGCGGCAGCGGCAGGCGCCGATGCGTCCGTGGCGGCCGGCGCCGAAGCGGCCGGAGCGGCGGCTGCCGACGCATCGGACGCCGTTGCGGCGGGCGCGGACGCAGCCGCGGCGGAAGCCGCGTCGTCGGCGAGCGCGGGACCGACACCGGCCGCGATCAGCGAGCCGGCCATCAGCAGGGACATCAGAAGTTTGCGCATCTCGGGTTTCCTCTTGTCGCTTGTCTTTGTCTGTTACAGCGCGTCTGCGCCGGTCTCCCCGGTCCGGATCCGGATCACTTGCTCGATCGGCGTGACGAAGATCTTCCCGTCGCCGATCTTGCCGGTGCGGGCGGCCCGCTCGATCGCCTCGACCGCCTGGTCGACGAGATCGTCGGACACGGCCGCCTCGATCTTCATCTTCGGCAGGAAATCGACCACGTATTCGGCGCCCCGGTACAACTCGGTGTGCCCCTTCTGGCGCCCGAACCCTTTCACCTCAGTGACCGTGATGCCCGAGACGCCGAGCGCGGAGAGCGCTTCGCGCGTCTCATCGAGCTTGAACGGCTTGATGATTGCGGTAATCAGTTTCATGAAGTCCTCTCGCTGGGTGGTCCCGTCGAATTGGTTGGAATGGTGTAACGGTCTCTCCTCAGCAACTCGCATGCCATGTTCGTGCGAAGACCGCCTCGAACCGCTCTTAAACAGGGTCGCATCCGATGCTGAAAGGTGCGGAAGCCCGGCCGAATGGCCAACATGGCCCGGTTTGCTGGCGCGCCGAAAGGATCGTTGCTAGAGTGCACGCACGTCCCGGCTTACCGGGCCATTCACCCATGCGGGCGCCGTGCCCGGAAATCGCGCCGCGAGCGCACCATTTCCGGTCATGCGTGCATCATGGGCACGTATGCAACTGAATATGCACACTTTTTGTGCAAGGAAGGAAATCTCATGAAGCAACCCAGCGATGTTTTCAACGACCTGCAGTCGCGCGTCAGCGATCTGCTGAAAAACTCGCCGGCCAAGGATGTCGAGCGCAACGTGAAGGCCATGTTGTCGCAAGGCTTCTCGAAGCTCGATCTCGTCACGCGCGAGGAGTTCGACACGCAGGCACATGTGCTCGCCCGCACTCGCGTGCGTCTCGAGGAACTCGAGAAGCGCGTCGCGGAACTCGAGCAGAAGCTCGCAGCGTCCCAGGCCTGACGCCCCACCCGACCGACTGTTCCGGGCGCGGGCCGCCTCGTGCGGCCCGCGCCTGTCACCCGGAAATCAGCCAGTCAGCTAGCCGTTCCGTCGTTCTTCGCTGTTCCTCGCTCTTCGCAGTTCGTCGTTCCTCGTTCTTTCCCGCGCCACGCCGGCAGCGCGCACCGATTCCTCCGATTCCCGCGGCATGCGGCCCCGAACGGCCGTAGCCCGTCCGATTCATCTACAGGAGCCTCGCCATGTCGCTCGCCGTGGTGCGCAGTCGCGCGCCGGCGGCCGGCCGCGCGCCGGACGTCACCGTCGAAGTTCATCTTGCCAACGGGCTGCCGTCGTTCTCGATCGTCGGCCTGCCTGATCTCGAAGTCCGCGAAAGCCGCGAGCGCGTGCGCGCCGCGCTGCAGAACTGCGGATTCGATTTCCCCGTCAGGCGTATCACCGTCAATCTCGCGCCGGCCGACCTGCCGAAGGAATCGGGCCGCTTCGACCTGCCGATCGCACTCGGCATCCTCGCCGCGAACGGCCAGCTCCCGGCCGACGCGCTGGCCGGCCGCGAATTCGCGGGCGAACTGTCGCTGACCGGCGCGCTGCGGCCGATGCGCGGTGCGTTCGCGATGGCGTGCGGCGCCGCGCGCGACTGGCGCGCGGGTCATGCCGCAGCGGACCTCGATTCCGGTCCCGGTTCCCGTTTCGATTCCAGCGGCCATTCCGGCGTCGATTGCGTCGCGATATCCGGCGTGTCAGCCCTGTCGCGCCCGCCCGAGCTGTACCTGCCGCTCGACAGCGCGGCCGAGGCGGCGCTGGTGCCGGGCGTCACCGTGTTCGGCGCGCCCGACCTCCCCGCGCTGTGCGCGCACCTGGCCGGCACGCCGGATGCCCGGCTCGCGCCGGTCGCGGCGCCCTGCCTCGACGGCGTGCCGGCGCCCGCCGCGCCCGATCTCGCGGACGTCGTCGGCCAGCGCGGCGCCCGGCGCGCGCTCGAAGTCGCTGCCGCGGGCGGGCACCACATGCTGATGATCGGGCCGCCCGGCGCCGGCAAGTCGATGCTCGCCGCGCGGCTGCCCGGCCTCCTGCCGCCGCTGACCGACGACGAGGCACTGACGTCGGCCGCGCTCCTTTCCGCGAGCCGCATCGGCTTCTCGCCCTCGCAGTGGCGGCGGCGCCCGTTCCGCTCGCCGCACCATTCGTCGAGCGCCGCCGCACTGGTCGGCGGCCGCAACCCGCCTCAGCCGGGCGAGATCACGCTCGCGCACCTCGGCGTGCTGTTTCTCGACGAGCTGCCCGAATTCGACCGGCACGTGCTGGAAATGCTGCGCGAGCCGCTCGAAGCGGGACGCATCACGATCTCGCGCGCGGCGCAGCAGGCCGACTTCCCCGCCGCGTGCCAGCTGATCGCCGCGATGAATCCGTGCCCGTGCGGCTGGCACGGCGATCCGTCCGGGCGCTGCCGCTGCACGCCCGATGCCGCCGCGCGCTACCTGCGCAAGCTGTCGGGCCCGCTGCTCGACCGGATCGACATCCAGATCGACCTGCCCGCGCTGTCGCCGGCCGAACTCGCGTCGCGCGCGACGGCACCGGGCGAGCCGAGCGCGGCGGTCGCCGCACGGGTCGCCCAGGCGCGTGCGCTGCAACGCGACCGGCAAGGCAAGACCAATCACATGCTGAGCGGCCGAGAAACCGACGACCTGTGTCGGCCGACCGACGACGGCGAGCGGCTGCTGCGCGAGGCCGGCGAGCGCTTCGGCTGGTCGGCGCGCGCGTATTTCCGCGTGCTGAAGGTCGCGCGCACGATCGCCGACCTCGCCGGCGACCCGTTGCCGACGGCCGCGCAGATCGCCGAAGCGATCCGCTACCGGCGTGCGCTCACGGCGCTGTGAGCGCCTTCGGAGGACAAAATACGGCTGTCAAGACTTGACTTATGCACAATTTCACGAATCCGGCCCCGGATCACCCTGCATGGGCGCCCTTTCATCGCAAAATTCGTATCCCTTTGTTTTTATTGATTTTTCTCAAAATGATCACGAGCTGTGAAATGCGCCGGAAGGCCGTCCGGCGCGGCTTTGCGGGAGATTCGATCAACTTTTCAACAAAGTTATCCACATGCACTGTGGATAGCCGAAAAATCCCCGCAAAATCCGGCGATTAGCGTCGAAAGCTGCGAATGAACTTTCAATTGTCACGAAGCGTCCAAGCGCCCTCGCCGGCTGCTGTCAGTCGAGTTTGAACGAACCGAAAAACTGGTCGAGTTGCTCCTGCGCGAGCGGCCGGTCGGCGATCGCGACGGCCTGATATGCGTGCCGGCCCCGCGCCACGAGCCGCGCGACGATCGTCTTGTGCGAATGGTCGCCGCCGCTGGCCGCGCCCGCGACGCGCAGTTCGAGCCCGTTCACCGCGCCACCGGCCGCGAGCGGCACCGGCACCGAGGCCGTCTGCGGCGCGCCTTCGAGATTGCGCGACAACCCGGACCGCAGGAACTCGAGCGCCGCGCGGCGCGTATCGTCGCGGTCGTCGGGCAGCGTCAGCGTGCCGACCGCGAACACCGCACCGTCGACGTGCGCGGCCTGCATCCGCATCGGCATCGACGCGCCGCCGACCGCCACCGGCTGATCCTCGACGGTCGGCTTCGCCGGCAGGTCGATCGTGTAGCCGGCGTCGTTGTGCAGCGTGCGCCAGTCATACGACGGCGAGCACGCGGCCAGCGCCGCGCTCACGCATGCGAGCGCGGCGAAGTGTCGCAGCGGACGAAAAAGGGGGCGCAACGAATGGAGAACTTCCTTCGGCATGGCAGTGATGGGGACAGGCAAAAACGCCCATTATCCGCCGAAGCCGGCGCCCGGTATGCGTGGCGGCCGCCGGTGCGCGCGCCGCATTCGCGCTAAAATGAGCGCCGAATTTCGACGTCCTTTGCATCGATCCGCGTCATCGACCGACTCCGAGAGCACCGCAGATGAACACCACGCCTCCCGCCCAGCGCCGCACCGGCCCCGTCCGCTATATCGTGGCGGCCGTCGTCGTCGCGGCCATCGCCGTTGCCGGCTTCTTCGCGTTCAACGGCAAGTCCACCGTGCCGGATGCCACGTTCACGCTGCTGTCGGGCCAGAAGGTGTCGACGGCCGGCGACCTGAAGGGCAAGGTCTACCTCGTGAATTTCTGGGCGACGAGCTGCGCGACCTGCATGCAGGAAATGCCGCAGATGGTCGATACCTACAATCGCTTCAAGGGCCAGGGGCTGGAATTCGTCGCGGTCGCGATGAACTACGATCCGCCGATGTACGTCGCGAACTACGCGCAGACGCGTCAGCTGCCGTTCAAGGTCGCGCTCGACGACGGCAGCGTCGCGAAGCAGTTCGGCAACGTGCAGCTCACGCCGACGACCTTCGTCGTCGACAAGGACGGCAAGATCCTGAAGCGCTACGTCGGCGCCCCGCAATTCGCGGAACTCGACGCGCTGCTCAAGAAGGCGCTCGACGGCAACGCGGCCTGAGCGCCGCACGACAAGACTCGCGGGGCCGCCCACCGCGCCCTGCTCCGCACCACGGACCGCCCGACCGGCCAGCCCGGTTCCGCGGTCCGTCTCTTTTTCAGCGTTCGGTTTCGCCTTTCGCCGACAGCCCGTAGCGCTTCATCTTCTCGTACAGCGTCGCCTTGCCGACATGCAGCCGGTCGGCCGTCGCGGCGACCGCGCCGCCCGTCTGGTTCAGCGCCTCGGCGATCACCGCGCGCTCGAACTGCTCGATGCGCTCCTTCAGCGTCTGGTCGCTCTCCGCATCGTCGCCGCCCGCGCCGGCTTCCTGCGGCATGTCGGCGACGCCGAGCACGAAGCGGTCGGCCGCGTTGCGCAACTCGCGCACGTTGCCGGGCCAGTCGCGCTGCATCAGGCTCGCGCGTTGCCGGTCGGTCAGCACGGGGGCCGGCCGCCCGTAGCGCACGGCCGCGTCGAGCATGAAGTGCTCGAACAGCGGCACGATGTCCTCGCGGCGCTCGGCGAGCGGCGGCAGCGCGATCGTCACGACGTTGAGCCGATACAGCAGGTCGCGCCGGAACGTGCCGGCCGCGACGAGTTCGCTCATGTCGCCCTTCGCGGCCGCGACGACGCGGCAGTTCACGCGGATCGGCTGGTTCGAGCCGAGCCGTTCGAGCACGCCGTCCTGCAGCACGCGCAAGAGCTTCACCTGCAGCGCGAGCGGCATGCTTTCGATTTCGTCGAGGAACAGCGTGCCGCCGGATGCGTATTCGAGCTTGCCGACGCGGCGCTTCGCGGCACCGGTGAACGCGCCGGGCTCGTAGCCGAACATCTCCGACTCGAACATCGGCTCGGGCAGCGCGCCGCAGTTCACCGCGATGAACGGCTTGTCGCGACGCGGTGACAGCTCGTGCAGGCTGCGCGCGATCAGCTCCTTGCCGGCGCCCGTGTCGCCGTTGATCAGCACCGATGCGTCGGTGGGCGCGACGTTCGCGATCAGCTTGCGCACCTGTTCGATCGCCGGGCTGCGGCCGATGATGCGCGGCGCGACGATGTTCTGCCCGGCCAGCTCGCGCCGCAGCGCATGGTTCTCGAGCACGAGCTCGCGCCGCTCGAGCGCGCGGCGCACGGTCTCGATCAGCCGCTCGGCCGCGAACGGCTTTTCGATGAAGTCGTACGCGCCGTCGCGCATCGCCTGCACGGCCATCGAGATGTCGCCGTGGCCGGTGACGAGGATCACCGGCACGTCGGGCACGCGCTCGCGGCACTGTGCGAGCAGGTCGAGCCCGCTCGCGCCGGGCAGCCGGATGTCGCTGACGATCGCGCCGGCGGTTTCCGCGACGATCGCCTTGTCGGCCGCCTCGGCCGATTCGAACCCGACGACGTCGAACCCCGCGAGCTGGAGGCTCTGCACGCTCGCCCGGCGAACGAGCGCATCGTCTTCGATATAGATCACTTGCAGCCGGTTGGCCATCTTGGTCACTTGCTCCTGACAGGCCGCGCGGCGCTGGTGCGCGCGGCCCTCGTTGATGCCGGTCGGCCCTAGTGCGAGCCCGCCGGTTCGGACACCGAGTCCGGATGATGCGTGCGCGCGCGCCGCAGCGTCAAGACGAACAGCGCGCCGCCGGACGGTGCATTGCGCGCGGTCAGCGCCCCGCCCGCATCGCTCGCGATCGACGACGAGATCGCGAGGCCCAGCCCGAGCCCGCGCCCCATTTCCTTGGTCGTGAAGAACGGTTCGAACAGGCGCGGCAGCAAGTCGGGCGCGATGCCGGAGCCGTTGTCGCGCACCTCGATCGCGAGCGTCGCGACCGACACCGCGATCGTCACTTCGATCGCCGGTGCCGCGACGCCCGCGACCGCGTCGAGCGCGTTGCCGATCAGGTTGATCAGCACCTGTTCGAGGCGCAAGTCCTCGCAGCGGGCGACGAGTTCCGGATAGTCGCACGCGAGGTCGAGCGGGGCATCCTGCGCGGGCGACACGGTCGCATCCTGCAACGTCAGCGTGAGCGCGACGCCGCGCAGCCGGTCGCCGAGCAGCGACAGCACGCTGCGCAGCGCGCGCACGACGAGCGCCCGTTCGTTGCGCGGCTTCGCGCGGCCGACGAACAGCTTCAGCTGATTGGTGATCTTGCCCATCCGCTCGGTCAACGCGGCGATCGCCTCGAGGTTCTCGCGCGCGGCCGCCTGCTCGCCGCGATCGAGCAGCACGCGCGTGTTGTCCGAGAAGCTGCGCAGCGCCGCGAGCGGCTGGTTCAGTTCATGCGTGATGCCGGCCGCCATCTGGCCGAGCGCGGCGAGCTTGCTCGCCTGGATCAGTTCGTCGTGCGCGGCGCGCAGTTCCTGTTCCGCGCGGATCCGGTCGCCGACCTCCTTCTGCAATTGCTCGTTCGCCTCCGACAGGTCGGCCGTGCGCTCCTCGACGCGCCGGTTCAGCTCCGCATACGCCTGCTGCAGCAATGCGCGGCCGCGGATCATCTCGCGCACGCGTGCGCGGCGCATGCGCCAGTAAAACGCGAGCAGCGCGACCGACACGAAGCCGAAGCCCGTGACGATCGTCGCGTTGCGCGCGTCGGCGTCGATGGGCGCGATCGGCGCGAGCGTCACCAGCAGCCAGTCGGGCTCGCCGATCCGCCGCTTGCTCGCGAGGAAGCGCGGCGCGCGCAGGCCGGGACCGAGGCGCACGATCTCCGCGTCGGCGTCGAGCACCTGCTCGACGCGCAGCGGCAGCGGCGTGACGGGTTGCTGCGCGTACTGGCGCGTCTCGTAGATCGACGCGGCGACGGGCCCCGTCAACGGATGCAGCGTGTGATATTTCCACGCGGGCACGGACGACAGGAACACGACGCCGTGATCGTCCGCGACGACGAGCGGTTCGGACGCGTCGGCGCCCTGGAACCATTCGAGATTGAGCTTCACGACGACGACGCCCGCGATCCTGCCGTCGCGCCACACCGGCTGCGAGATGTAGTAGCCGGGATCGCGCGAGATCGTGCCGATCCCGAAGAAGCGGCCGACCTGGCCGCTCATCGCATCGATGAAATACGGACGAAACTGGTATCCGGTCCCGACGAAGCTGTCGGGCGCGCGCCAGTTGCTGGCGGCGACGCACAGGCCGTCCGCGCCGATCACGTACGTGACGGTCGCGTGCGCGTGTTCGTTGAGGTCTTCGAGATAACGGTTCGCGCGCGCGGTGAAATCGGCGCGCTTCGGCTCGGCGAGCAGGTCCAGCACGTACGGGTGGCTGCCGAGCAGATAAGGCAGCGACTCGTAGCGGTCGAGCGTGCTCTTGAGCGCGTTGGTGGTGCGGTCGACGCGCACCGCGGCGTTGCGCTGCAGCTCGGCGACGCCGCGCCGCCACGTGACGGTCCACGTCAGCGCGCACGCCGCCGCGAGCGCGGCGGCAAGCACGACGAGGATGAGCAGGCGGCGCTTCACGGACGTGACTTCCTGGCGATGCGGATCGCCTATTGTGTCATAGGGCTCCGCATCTCCGCCCGGGCCACCGCGCGGCGCGCCGCCCGCGGGCGGTGCCGCCGCCTGCTCCTTCATGACGTCAGACGCCGGCCGTCTCGGTCGTCGTGACCTCGCCGCCGCCCTTCAGCGCCTGGCGCAGCTTGTTGCGGTCGAGTTCCTTTTCCCAGGCCGACACGACGACGGTCGCGACGCCGTTGCCGATGATGTTGGTCAGCGCGCGGCATTCGCTCATGAAGCGGTCGATGCCGAGGATCAGCACCATGCCCGACAGCGGGATCGTCGGCACGACGGCGAGCGTCGCGGCCAGCGTGATGAAGCCCGCGCCCGTGACGCCGCTCGCGCCCTTCGACGTCAGCATCGCGACCGCCAGCAGCGTGAGCTGCTGCATCCACGTCAGTTCGATGTTGGTCGCCTGCGCGATGAACAGCACGGCCATCGTCATGTAGATGTTGGTGCCGTCGAGGTTGAACGAGTAGCCGGTCGGCACGACGAGGCCAACCACCGAGCGCGAGCAGCCGGCCTTCTCCAGCTTTTCCATCAGCTGCGGCAGCGCCGCTTCCGACGAGCTCGTGCCGAGCACGATCAGCAGCTCTTCCTTGATGTACGACACGAAGCGGATGATCGAGAAGCCCGTGGCGCGTGCGATCGCGCCGAGCACGACCAGCACGAACACGACCGAGGTCAGGTAGAACGTGCCGATCAGCTTGAGCAGCGGCACCAGCGAACCGACGCCGTACTTGCCGATCGTGAACGCCATCGCGCCGAACGCGCCGATCGGCGCCAGCTTCGTGACGATGTGCACGATGCCGAACAGCACACGCGTGAGGCCGTCGATGAAGTCGGTCACGACCTTGCCGCGCTCGCCGAGGTGCGCGAGCACGCTGCCGAACAGCAGCGCGATCAGCAGGATCTGCAGGATTTCGCCCTGCGCGAACGCATCGACCATCGTGTTCGGGATGATGTGCATCAGGAAGTCGACCGTCGACTGCCCGTGCGCCTTCGCCGCGTACGACGCGACTTCCTTGCCGTTCAGCGTCGCCGGATCGATGTTGAAGCCGACGCCCGGACGCAGGATGTGCGTGGCCGCGAGGCCGAGCAGCAGCGCGAAGGTCGACACGATCTCGAAGTACAGCAGCGCCTTGCCGCCGACGCGGCCGACCTTCTTCATGTCCTCCATGCCGGCGATGCCGGTGACGACCGTACAGAAGATGATCGGTCCGATCACCATCTTGATCAGCTTGATGAAGCCGTCGCCGAGCGGTTTCATGTCGGTGGCGAGCGCCGGGTAGAAGTGGCCGAGGATCACGCCGACGATGATGGCGAAGATCACCTGCACGTAGAGCACTTTGTAGAAGGGTTTCTTCTTCACGATGGTTCCTGCTGAAGTAGATGAGCCGGTGGAAACGGCGTCACGCGCGCGGACGAATGTCAGGGGAAGAGCCATTCGCCCGCGCGGCTGCCGTGCCGCAACAAGCGATGCCTCAGGACGTCCGGAGGGAGTGGAAGGCAGTGGTCATCGATTGTCTCCTTGGTTTAATAGTCAGGCCGGGGGGGATGGCCGTGCTTTTCATATCGCAAGGTCGATGCCAGGTTTCCGGAACCCCTCAAGCCATTGTTTTCATTGTATTTCTCATAATGCGGCAGGCAAGGAAATCCGGGATTCCGGATTTCCGGAAAATATCCGTCCGGCGATCCGGACGGATGCGGGGTTCCGTTGGAGCCTGAACGGCAGAATAGCTGACCGACATTTGCGCGATTTACCACCGTGATGTGTCGCGTCAGATCGAGCATCCGACCCTGTTCATGCTTCAGCGGTCATCATGCCAACAGTGAACCGGCCCTTGTTCTTGTCTCATTCTTCAAGCAGTTTTATAGATTCGAGGATTTCCATAAAAATGTCATAGCTCAACCCTGCATCAAGATCGAAGTCTCCGCCTCGTCGGCAATATTGGCTCATTGCCACAGTTTCTTTTGCGTTTCCAACGATTAATCTGATACATCGATGCCGACCATCAAATCTCTCGCAATAATCCGGGTTCGATACGACGCCCCGGTTATTTTTGTAAAAATCTTCCGCAACCCAACCTCTCCAATTCGCCCCCACGACCTCGGATATATGCGTCGCACCAGATAATCCACACTCCTTTTCTTCGAATTCACTTATTGAGATGACAGATCCGTTTGCAATTCGACGCAAACCGCTTCCGTTGATTGATGTCAAAACGCTATCGAGATCGCGCCTGTAGATGTGTAATGCTGGTAATTTTTCGAGTAGATTGGGATTTTTCCGACCGCCGACTAAAGAACCGATCAGCATTGTCGCGCCATTTTGCTCACGATACGAACCCACGCACGGCCTCGCAGCGTAATCAACAACAGGAGCGAGGGCTTTTGGAAGACTAAGTGACAGGCCACAGTTCTGATAAGAACCATAACGCCGCATCGACTCGCGACCTTCCGAGATAGAAGGTCCAAAAAATAACAAACAAATGATTACCGACAAGCACGAAATACATCGCCCCGGATTAACCACACCCAATCTACTTTTACGCATTGAATTTCCTTGAATTTCATTTTCAGGCAACACGCAATTCAATCCTCAACCTGCCTTTTTAATATCAAACTTGACAGCATAATTTCCCCATTATCAAAAATGAAGTGGATGTATTTAAAAAATTCTTGCCGCTCTAGCAATCCTGTATTACCGCCATTCACCGGAGTTGTAATTGCTGACACATTGATGTCGGTCGTGCCTAGATCGGCTCGACGATGGATGTTCATACCACTCCGGAGAGCACCGGTATTTGGCGACACCATCATCTTGCTTGTCCAAAAGTACCCAGCCGAGTCTGCCGCGACAGACGGATCTGTTGCCAACCTAGTCGGATTCGGATCTGTCAAGAAATCGGCATTGCGGAATTCGCCATAGATTTTATAGCCATTACGGCCGGTGAGGTGTATCAGTCCGCGCCCCCGAAAACGAGGCCCATCGCCCTGTTGGGTATTCCCTAAACTTTGAGCTTTTGCGCGAATTTCCCCAGGGCGTTGCAAGACATAGGTTGGACGATCCCTTCCCCTCAGAAATCCCATAGCCTGTAACCAGGCCCGCTTATTGTCGTAATCCTCGCCAGCCTCTGTTGGCGTTAAACCTTCGTACATGGTACGAAAGTAGCGCTCATCACCTTTCTCAGCAGTCGATTTAAAAGCACCGCTCTCCTTGTATATTTGCGCCAGAAAGTGAGCCTGCCTCAGTGGAGTGATAAACCCATATTTCAACCACATGCGATTTATAGCAATGTGCATGTTTCGCGGCATGAAGCCATCTCCGCTATTACCACGCGCCCATCGATCCCAAGCAATTGACCATGGGATCACCCCTCCTGCATTTGGGGAGGAGCGCCGAGGTAAGGTTTGCGCCAACTCACGGATACTGCGCCAACTGCAACGTTTCAACGCATCAATAAACTTTACCGGATGAAAGTGATAGTGCTCTTTATCCAATGCCAATCCTTTCGACACCGCCTCCTCCCAAAACGCCAAGGCTTGATGATGGCGCTTGAGCCTTTCATATGCCGGGTCGCCTAGGTGCATCGGAAACACAATGTTTGCAACGGCGCTCTCTCCTTCGGCGCCTTTCAGCCAGTCCCAACGTTTGTCGAAATCGTCACGAGCCCATTCGCTCGGCATCTTGACCACGCAGTAACTCAAGCGCTCGCGCATTTCGCCGGTCTGCGCTTTAGCGTAGGCGCGAATCCGCCGACCGCGGTATTCGGTAGCGGCGTCGATGACGGTGGCCGCATCTCGCGGCACGTTGCCAGGATCCGGCAAACCCGGGGCGGGATGCTTTGTTGGGAGTCGGGGCTCGATCAGATCGAGCAATTGCGTCGAGTCGCAGCTGCTATTGCCGTCTGTATCGTCATCGATAAAGGTCCAGCCTTGCCAATGGGGGAAGTCAGCGTCGCTGTATACCTTGACACCCGCGCAGTTGAGGTCGACGAAGGCGGTCGCGCTCGCGTCGATGGCGATCTTGCGAAAGTGTGGCAGGCGGCCTTCGTGGAGGTCCGTCTCGGCGGGCGCGTCGGGCCCAAGGATACGTCCGAAGCGCAGCATCTCGTAGCCGGCACTGGGACATCCGGGGTAGGTGTCTACCGCAGTCTTGTAGAGGTTGTAGCCTCCTTGGGGCTCGGACGTGTTACCTCTGCGCTTGTTGTTGACGTCACGCGTAATCAGGGTAATGTCGCCGCGCGCCTCGCTCAGGGTGACGATGAGTGCTTCCTTGGTTCGGCCGATGGGCTGTACCGTCCACTGCGCCCACACTTCGGCGGTCAGACCGTCGGGGGGCGTCGCGGCCGCCGCCCCATAGACTGCAGGCACGCGGATGGTGCGCTGCGCATCCGTGTGCAGGGCAGGCTGCTTCTTGCCTGATTGCGGGGCTGATGCCCTGGCCGCTTGGTAGGCGCCGGTGACCCTCGGCCACCAATCGCCAGCTTGCGCCTCGGTCTTGCCGTTGAGCGCGAGAATGCGCGCCGGCGTAGTGCGGAAGCGCTGCGCGACGCTTTCGAGCGTATCGTTGGCCGCGCCTACGGCGGAATTGAAGGCCCGCACCACATATTTCCGGGTTTCGGTACGCGGATTGACCGCGTAAAGGGGCGTGCCGGCGGGAACCACGATGTGCATGTCGCCCCAAACGCAGTTTCGCCGCCCTTCGTCACCCGGAAGCTTGCCTTCGCTGCGCCCCATCAGCTTTACCACGTTCGCTTTGTCTGCGACGATTTCGAAGTGGATGCGGTTGCGCCTGCCGTAGATGTCGCCAGCCTGACCGATCGGATCCTTGCGATACACCTTGGTGCCCGGCTTCAACGCCTCCTGCGTGCCCGGCTTGTTCGCCACGGTGCTCAGGTGCTGATAGATCGAGTAAAAGACCACCTCGACGCCCTCGCCGATTTCGGTCTGGTGCTTCAGGATAACGACACCGTTGCTGGTCCAGCCAGCGTAGTAGTACAGGGGGTTCGCGTCGCGTTCTGCCCCGCTTGGCGTTTGCTTCGGCTTGGGTGCGCTGACGCGGGCGAACACGACTTCGCCATCGGCGATGGCACGTACCGGCTCTGGATTCGCGTCGCCTCCCGGCGCCACCAGATGCACACCGCCGTGCCAGCCGAACTGGTAGCTGACGGGGAAGGCACCCTTACCGCTCTTTTCCCCCAGGCCGAATGTCCCGTCGTTCTGGTCGTCGTCGGTCCGCGGTTTAGGCACGCGCAAGAAAGGAAAGCTGATGAGCATGGGTGGGCTCCTGGGGGTTACTCGGAGAGCGGCAAGTCGGTCGGATTGGTGGGCGCGCCAGGCAGTGGGTTGCCGTCGATGCCGAAGCGATTGCCACGACCGACCCCGCCGCCCGCCAGTGGGCCTTTGAATCGCGTCATCACGGCGTCGAGGGTGATGCCGCTGTCGTCCAGCGTGATCGTGCCGCCCGGGCCGCGCAGTCGGAATACCTCACCGGCTTGCAGCTCAACAACCTTGGTGCGATGTCGGATGGCTTGTCCCGCCTCCAGCTCGGCATGCCCCTGCACGCGCTGCTCCAGATGACCACCGATGTCTGCCGTGTGATTGGCGGCCGTCTTGTCGCGACGATGGTTGCCGACTTCCTCGGTGCGGTCCTTCGCCGT